>JBAXGL010000046.1:0-13324 GCA_037139375.1 Bacteroidales bacterium
GCTAAAAATGGACTTCATTCCGCTAAAACCACCCAAACTCAACTTGACGAAATACGTCAAGTCTCAAACAAGGGTGATTTTTACGCTCCATTTCTTCCATTTTCTTAACGCTTTTTCTCCAAGGCGGATTCAAGATTCTGCGGTCTTGAAGCTATCGCCTAATTCTATTCAATTTCAATCTTATTACCTTATTTCACTGCTTTCGGATGCCTTCCTTAGTGCTGGTTGGGCTTCCTTACCGCGGAAATGCCTTCCTTAACGTCGATTTGGCTTCCTTAAGGCCGGTTGTCCATTCCTTAAGGCGGTTTATGCACTCCTTAACGCCGGTTATGCACTCCTTAACGCCGGTTGTGCATTCCTTAAGGCAGTTTGTCCGTTCCTTATCGCCAGTTGAGCATTCCTTAAGGTCGGTTGAGCATTCCTAACCGTGGAAATGGCTTCCTAACGAACGGTTGTGCGTTCCTAAAGGCGGTTTATGCACTCCTAACGACTGGTTGTGCATTCCTAACGGTCGGTTTTGTCTTCCTAACGGTCGGTTGTGCATTCCTAATGACCGGTTGTGCATTCCTAACGTCAGATTTGGCTTCCTAAATCGCTATCCTCGCTTCACAAACTGCCAAACCGGACTGCAAACGGTTTCGTACACCTCTTTGGCAAAGTTGAGCATCCCTTCGTAGCCTGCCAATGCGAGTTTGCGCTCGTGGTTGTGGTCGCAAAATCCGATGCCTAGTTTGTAGGCAATAGGTCGCTCTTTCACTCCACCGATAAATAAGTCCGCTCCTGTTTGCTTCACAAATTCGGAGAGTTCTACCGGATTGGAGTCGTCGACCAAGATGCAACCATCGTCGCAAATGGCACGCAGCAATTTGTAATCTTCGGTGTTGCCTGTTTGTGTGCCAGCGATTACGGTTTGTACACCAATCAATCGCAACGCTTTAACGAGCGAAATGGCTTTGAACGCGCCACCGACATAGATGGCTGCTTTTTTGCCTTCCAACTTTTCGCGATAAGGAGCTAATGCAGGCAACAGCGTAGAGACTTCCTCACGAACCAACTCTTTGGCACGCTCCATCATCTCGTCGCTTTTGAAAAATTTCGCCACATCGTAGAGCGCTTCCGACATATCTTCGATGCCAAAGTAGGAGACCTTCATAAAAGGAATCTCGTGTTCGGCTTTCATGCTTTTTGCCAGGTGCATCATCGAACCAGAGCATTGCACCACGTTGAGTGCTGCTCGGTGAGCATTGCGCACATCGTTTACCCGACCATCGCCCGTGATGGATGCAACGATTTGAATGCCCATTTTTTTGTAATAATCGGTCAGAATCCACAACTCACCTGCGAGGTTGAAATCGCCCAAGATGTTGATGCTGTAAGGACTGATTTCCTTATCATCGGCAGTGCCCACGAGTGAATTGATGGCGTCGCAAGCGATTTTGTAGCCGTCTTTTTTGGACCCTTGGAATCCTTCGGATTGCACAGGAATGACCGAGATGCCTTTTTCGGCCTCCACCTTGCGGCAAACAGCTTGCACATCGTCGCCAATTACCCCTACGATGCAGGTGGAATAGACGAAAGCGGCTTTAGGCTGATGCTTGTCGATGAGTTGGATAAGAGCATTATAGAGTTGCTTTTCGCCACCGAAAATGACGTGTTTCTCACGCAAATCGGTCGAAAAGCTGCTGCGGTGTAGTTCGGGTCCCGACGACATGGCGCCACGGATGTCCCAAGTATAGGTTGCACATCCGATGGGACCGTGCACCAAATGAAGCGCATCGGCAATGGGATAGAGCACCACTCGCGAGCCACAAAATACACAGGCGCGTTGGCTGACCGATCCGGCTACACTTGGGCGACCGCCTATCAGTTCGTGCGCATCCTTACCCTTGGTAACGATTTGCGTTTGTCTGTCTTGTAAAAAATCTCCCATCGTTGTTTGTTATTAAATAAATTGAACGCAAAGTAGCGAAGTCGCTAAGTTTTGGTTTGTGTGCTGATTTATAATCGCGTTATCAAATTCGCCCCTAAATCCCCTGAAGGGGACTTTTAGTTTCTACGGTTGAGGTGATTTTTGTTCATTCATGCAAAAGATGATGAATTGCACTCTCTGAAGTCCCCTTTAGGGGAATTAGGGGCAAATTGCAAAAATTTTCACCCAACCGTTATGATTAAAAAACGCAAAGCAGACTAATTACCGAAACAGATTATCAATGTTTGTAATAGATCGCTTTGCGTTTTCACAGTAAAGAAAAGAAAGTGTGTGTAATGGAAAGTAATACGTGAATCAGAATCGTCTCTTACTAAATCAGGACTTCATTGTACTACCTTCCACCTACCGATGGCTACCGGATTTGTAATCAGTGGTTTTCTCAATACCTGATTACATTACTAATTCGGCTTTGTCTTCGATACATTCACGGTCGTACTTATCAAGGAATAGGTTGAGGATTTTTTCGACCAAACGAGTAGCGCCAACGTATCCCACATAAGGGAAGTAGCTGTGTCCAATTCTGTCCATAATCGGGAAACCGAATCGTAGGAATGGAATTTGCTCGTCGCGCTCGATGTATTTGCCATAGGTGTTACCAATCAGCAAGTCAACTGGTTCGTTTTTGATCCATTGGTGCATCAGGAACATATCTGCTTGTGCGCCGCTGCGGTATTTGGCTTCTGGAACTTTTTCGCCCAAAATTTCTGCCATACGAACATCGAATTCAGCACCAGGAGTACCAGTAACGATGTATACCGGTTTCATATCCATATCTACCAAGAATTGAACCAACGGAATCAACTGATCGGGATCTCCCCACAATGCAACACGTTTGCCATGCAAGTAGCGGTACATATCAGTGAGTACATCCATCAATCGGCCTCGTTCATCAGAAACTTCTGTCGGTACAGACACTGCGCCATACACCGAAAGTGCATTCACAAAAGCATCTGTAGCACGAATACCGATTGGCAAGTCGAGCACATCGAATTTTACTTTACACTTTTTCTCCAATTTAATGGCACCATCGGTGGTGGCGTAGCTTCCCAATCCGAGTGTGAAGCGGCTGTCGCCAGTGCTCTTCATTTCGGCAATGGTGGTTCCACCTTTAGGATACATGGTGTAGCGGCCCAATTGAGGCGCATCCATCACGTCTGATGTGTCAGGGAAAAGTACAATCTTCACGCCCATCATCGCAGCGATGCGTTTGATTTCGCGCATATCCGATGGTTCAATCCAACCGGAGATGATGTTCAATTGATCTTTCTTTACACCTGTACTTTCAGAGAATCCTTTGATAAAACCAGAAACCATGTTCGAAAAGCCTGTAACGTGCGAACCAACATAACTTGGCGTGTTGCAATGAACTAGGTATTTGCCTTCGGGCACTTTACCGTCGTCTTTCGCTTTTTGGATAATTTGGTTCAAATCGTCACCAATCGTTTCGCTCAAGCAAGTACTGTGAACAGCGATGATTTCCGGTTCGTAAACTGCAAAAATCGTTTCGATTGCTTGCAGAAGGTTCGATTGACCACCGAACACTGCAGATCCTTCGGTGAACGAACTGGTGGCTGCCATGACCGGCTCTTTGAAGTGACGCGACAAGGTACTTCTATGGTAAGAGCAACATCCTTGCGAACCGTGGCTGTGTGGCAATGCGCCATTAAAGCCTAAAGCTGCGTACATTGCACCAATCGGTTGACAAGTTTTGGCAGGATTGATAGTTAGCGCCTTGCGCTCTACCACCTCTTTTGGGGTGTGTCTTAAAAACATAATTTGTTTCCTCCTATTATTTATGCGTATTCCACTTCTGTTCCTACACGTCCCACCAATTCAGGTTGGCTTTCCCACGGTGCAGAAATCATTTTCCAAACGTTTGAGCTCACCATCACTTCAATGTCTTGGTAGAAATTGATTGCGCCTTTGAATCCGGCATACGGTCCGCCGTAATCGTAGCTGTGAAGCTGTTTCAATGGAATACCCATTTTTTGAACCACATATTTTTCTTTGATACCAGCACAGAATACGTCTGGCTTGTAGAACTCTATCAGTTTCTCAGTTTCCCAATGGCTGATATCGTCGATAACGAGTGAGTTTTTGTCCATTTCTACCATCATACCGTCGTATTCGCGGAAGAAGTTTTCGCTTTCGAGTTTCGCTTTGCGATCAGCAGCTAGACGCTCTCTGTAGAGTTTTTCGTCCTTTTCGATGTCTAATTCAGGAATGTTTCGGCTATCGGCATCTACTTTGATAGATGGTATCACGGCACGACCTTCGTAGTCGTCGCGGTGAGCAAACTCGTAACCTGCAGAAACAGTCTTCATACCCAACTCGCGGAACAAATCCTGGTAGTGGTGAGCACGAGATCCACCTACGAACATCATCGCTAGTTTGTCTTTTGTTTTCTCGTAAGAAATCGCGCGAACTGCTTCTACTTCTGGCATTTCGGCAGCAATCAACGCTTCTACATTGGCAGTCAACTCTGGATCGTCGAAATATTGAGCGATTTTACGAAGCGATTTTGCAGTAGATTCAGCACCGATAAAGTTTACCTTTATCCAAGGTATTCCGTATTTGGTTTCCAACATATCTGCGATGTAGTTAATCGAACGGTGACACATTACCACACTTAAATCTGCGGTGTGTGCGCTACGGAATTGCTCTACAGTTGAGTTTCCTGAGAAGGAAGAGACCAACGTGATGTCGAGAATGTCCAACAAGCGTTCGATTTCGAAAGCATCTCCACCGATGTTGTATTCCCCTAGCATGTTGATACGGTATTTGCCTTCGCGTTTTGGTTCGAGCGTTCCCACAAATTGACTGAAGATGTTGTTGTTCGCAATGTGGTGACCAGCTGACTGGCTTACACCTTTGTAACCTTCACAAGCAAAACCAATCACTTCGATGCCCAATTCTTCGGTCATATCTTGTGCCACACGCATCACATCGTCACCAATCAAACCTACCGGACAAGTCGCAAATACAGCGATGTATTCTGGGTGAAACAGGTCGTATGCTTCGCGAATCGCCTCTTTCAGTTTGATTTCGCCACCAAACACGATGTTCGAATCTTGCATATCGGTGCTGAAGCAGTATTGGATGTAGTTTTCCTCCGCATCGCTGTCGGTATGAGTTTGGTTACGACGGGTCAACCAGCTGTAGAATCCACAACCGATAGGACCGTGTGTGATGTTGACCACGTTGCGGGTCGGACCAAGGATTACCCCTTTGCAACCAGCATACGTACAGCCGCGTTGCGAGATAATGCCGGGAATGGTGCGCACGTTAGCCTGAATCTCCTGAATGTTTTCAGGGTCGTTCACCAACATCGACTTCGCCCTTTTCTTGGCTACTTTGGTCGGATATTTCTCCAATATCTCGTTACGAAAAGCCGTTGGATCGGGCAATTCTCCTTTAAATTTATCTGTTTTCATCTCATTTTACCTTAAAAAAGTGAATAACTTACAAAAGATTAGTCAAGCACAGTATCACCGCTTTCTCCGGTTCGGATGCGAATGGCATCAAAACAGTTGACTACGAAAATCTTTCCATCACCCGGAGTGTTTGAACGATTAGCTTCGATTAGTGTCTGCACAGCTAAATCTTTCTTTTTTTGAGAAACCACAAGGGTAATCATTCGGTGTGCACGAAGTGGAGGTTCGGGACCTAAGAGAGCCAAAGCTTCGGGGTGATTTTCGTTTGCCCCTTTGATTACTTTTGCGTCATACGTTCCCTTACCTCTTCCGAAAACGCTACCGGATGCCATAAACGAATTGAGACCAACATCTGCCAAAGCTTGTTTGGTTTCGTTCATTTTATTGATTCTTATAAATGCAATAATCAGTTTCATCAGAAGTGTTTTTTAGAATTAATACTTATTACAACTCTTTTGTTCCGCGACTGATGGTGTAGGCTTCTTCTACCGGAGTGACGAATATTTTACCATCGCCAAATGCTCCTTTATCGCCTGTGCGTGCTGAATCCATAATGGTGCGAATGCAAAAATCTTTGTCATCGTCGTTGATAACCAACATCAACAAATCTTTTGGAAGTTCGTCGTAAACGACATTACCAATTTTCAACCCTCTCTGTTTTCCGCGACCAACAACTGGCATACGGGTGACAGCTACATATCCTGATTCGAAAAGTGCCTTCATCACTATTTGGCTTTTCTCTTGGCGAACAATTGCACGAATTAATAACATAATGTTTTGTATTAAAGTGAATGAATTAATTTTGATTTTGCTGAATGATTTTGAATTTCACGACCCTACATTATCCTTTTGTGTCGCTGCACCATTCAGTCGAGTTTACGTCGAACGGGATGTTAATTTTATGCCCCGCTGTCGGCAAATAAAATGAATGATTAGTTGAATAATCCGAATTCGATCAACAAACCTTCGAGCTCGTCAATTTCGATTGGAGTAGGCACAACGTAATTAGTGTTCTCGTGAATCTTTTTAGCCAAAGCACGATATTCATCTGCTTGTGGATGTCCTGGGTTGTGCTCAATAACTGTTTTACGGTTAATTTCGGCACGTTGTACTTCGTTGTCGCGTGGCACAAAGTGAATCATTGTAGTTCCCAATCGTTTGGCGAACTCTTCAATCATTTGTTGCTCGTTGTCTACCTTACGACTGTTGCAAATCAAACCACCAAGGCGAACGTTACCTGCTTGCGCAAATTTCACGATACCTTTGCTGATGTTGTTGGCAGCATACATTGCCATCATCTCACCCGAGCAAACGATGTAGATTTCTTGTGCTTTTCCTTCGCGCATCGGCATCGCAAAACCACCACAAACTACGTCACCTAATACGTCGTAAAACACATAATCGGTTTCAAACAAATTTGTGTCGTAAGCTCCTAATTGCTCCAACAAGTTCACCGAAGTGATGATACCACGTCCTGCACATCCTACACCTGGCTCTGGACCACCTGATTCAACACAACGTGTGCCACCGTATCCAGCTTTGATTACATCGTCGAGCTCTACATCTTCGCCCTCTTCGCGCAAAGTATCGAGTACAGTTTTCTGTGCGAGACCACCCAACAATAAACGTGTTGAGTCTGCTTTAGGGTCGCAGCCCACTACTAAGACTTTTTTACCCATCTCTGCCAATCCGGCAACAGTGTTTTGGGTTGTGGTCGATTTACCGATTCCACCTTTTCCGTAAATTGCAATCTTTCTCATAACCTTTAACTTTTAGAATTTTTACCTATTTGAAATTTGATTTCACTTAGTAAAAGGCAAAGCACGTGCCAAAGCAATGATTTATGTTATAGAAGAGAAGAAATTTATCGTTATTCCATTGAAAAACAATGATTTAAAATATTGAAATATTTTTTGGAAAATTCAAACATCAATAGAAATGTATCATTCATGTAGTATAATAAATCTAAAATCTACAAAAATGTAGGATTTAGAAAAGCTGAAGTTTTATTCTCGGTAAGTGGCAATACATGGGTTGCCAATCGTTTTATCTCTTGTTTGTCGTGACTTACCAACAGTGTAGTCGTCTTCAACAGTTCGTGCGCTTTCTGAATTTCGGTCTGCAACGACAAGCGCAAATCGTAATCCACCGCCGAGAGCGGTTCGTCGAGCAGCAATACTTCTGGCTTACCTGCCAAAGCGCGTGCCAATGCTACACGTTGCTTTTGTCCACCCGACAGTTGGTGTGGGCGTTGTTTGTGCAATGCTTCGAGTCCGAATACCTCCATCAGCAATTTCACGTCATGAGGGTTCTTCGCTGTTTGTGCAAATCGAATATTCTCCTCCACACTCATATTGGGAAACAGTGCATAATCCTGAAACATAAAACCTACTTTACGTTTCTGTGGTGTGAGGTTGATTTTTTTGGAAGAATCAAACACCACCGTTTCGCCAATCGTGATTCTGCCTTTGTCGGGTTTCGTCAGTCCCGACAACAACCGCAACAAGGTCGTTTTCCCCGAACCCGATTTACCATAGAGACAAATCAATTGATTGGCGGGAATGTTTATCTCTACTTCGAGTTTGCGTTCACCTTCGGAAGTGAGCATTTTTCGTTCGATGTCGATTTGTATCATATTTTGAGAAATTAGAGAAGTTATGAAGTTAAAGGAAGTTAGAGAAGATTGATGCTCTCTTTCTCCCCTATCCTTGGGAGGGGTCGGGGGAGGTTTTCTATCTATTTCTATTATTCACACTATATATAATGATGAGTAGCACAAACGACACCAGAAACATCACCGCGGCATATTGGTTGGCGGTCGAGTAGTTGAGTGCCTGCACTTCGTCGTAAATGGCAATCGACGCCACGCGCGTCTGCCTTGGCATGTTGCCACCCACCATCAGCACAATGCCAAATTCGCCAATACAATGAGCAAACGTCATCGCCACTCCGGTAATGATACTCGGCTTAATGTTGGGTAGCAACACCCTGAAAAAGGTGGTAGCCTTTGATTTGCCCAATGTGTAAGAGGCTTCCCGCAGACTGTCGGGCAAGGCTTGCAGACCGTTTTGCAACGGCTGAATCATAAATGGCAATCCAAACAGCACGCTCGATATCAGAATCCCCGCAAAGCTAAAGGCAAAGCGAATGCCGAAATGCTGCTCGAAGAATGCTCCGAATCCGTTTTGCGGACTAAACGCCACCAACAGATAAAACCCCAGCACGGTGGGAGGCAACACCATCGGCATACAGATAAGTGCCTCCACCAACACTTTCAGCTTGAAGCGGGTATGTGCCAACCAATTAGCCACCGGCAATCCAATCAACAGCAATATTGACGTTGTAGATAGTGCCAACTTGCCCGTCAGCCAAAGTGTTTCGATAAATTCTGATGCCATATTTTGTATTATTATTTAAACCGCAAAGAGCGCAGAGAATTCGCAAAGGGCGCAGAGAGGTTGTCTGCTATTTTTGGTAAATATTTTTTGTGCCGCAAATCTCTCTGATGACGCTGATAAAATAACTTAGTGAACCTCCGTTTTCTCTGTGCCTTAGTGGTGAAATTTTCTTTTGAATTATTTCTTTGCGAACTCTGCGTAACCTTTGCGTCCTCTGCGGTAAAAACCCTCACACCCTCATTCCCTCATTCCCTATTTAAGCCCATAGCCATACTCTAGCCAAATTGGATTGCACTTTGCACTCAGCACATACTTCATAAATTTCGAAGCGTCGGCACTGCGCTCCCAACCTTTGATGAGTACACAGGCTTGCTCCAGCGGTGGACAAATCGTGGAGGGAATTTCATAATAGCGTCCTTTGTCTTTCATCTCCGGAGCTTTAGCCAGCGAAAGTGCGATGAAGCCTATTTCGGCATTCCCCGTGAATGCAAACTGTGCTGTCTGCGTGATGCTTTCGCCCCATACTATTTTATCCACTATTTTGCTGTACAGACCTTGTGCTTTCAACACCTCCACCGAACGTTCGCCATAAGGTGCTCCCACGGGATTGGCTATGGCAATCTTCTTCACGTCGGTCGATAACACTGCGGTCAGTCCTTTCGACAAGTCAATTTTACTGCTCCACATCACCACTTTGCCATAGGCATAGGTGACGATGGGACCTACCGTTGCACCTTTCTCTTTCAATTTTTGTGGGAATTCTCTGTCTGCACCCATAAAGAAATCGAAAGTTGCACCGTTCAATATCTGTTGCGTTAGCGTTCCCGAAGCTCCGAAAGTGATCTCTATCTTTGTTTTAGGATGCTCTTTTTCGTACTGTTTTTTGATTTCTTCTAAAGCATATCGAAGATTAGCAGCTGCTGCCACCCGTACTTTTTGTGCCGAAACTAAAAATGTGCAGCTAAACATTAGAAGGGTAAGCAGAACTAATTTTATTGAATTCGTTTTCATAATCATATCTTTATTTGGTGATTAACTTATAGAAATTTAGGTTTGAATGTTACCATCACAAAAGCCCATTTCGATTTGGATTCGGTGGTGAAGTTGGTGATAGATTTAGCAATGTTGACAGCATTTGTTGTAAAATAGACGCTGTAGCCTGCTTGAATCATCATTTCGGGCGAAAGTTCGTAGCTTGTTGTTATATCGAGCTCCGACCCCAAATCTTTACTACCGGTTGCAGGGCTCATAGGTAAGTCTAATTTATGAAACACCGCTTCAGCCTTCAGTTTTTCGTTTGGTTTTGTCTCTAATCCCACATAAAAATCAGACAAACCTTGCGTAGGTGGAGTTGCCCAATACTCCATCGAACCATTGAACGAGTGATTTACTCCATACAATTTTCCGAATGAGTTGTTGGTTGCGCCCTCTTTTGCCACATCCACACTTGTGCCAGAGAAATAATCCTCTCCCACGGTCATCGTGCAGTATTTGTGAAGTTTACCTTGCACTTTACCAGCCAGCAGAAAAGCATCAATATTTTGTATCACCTTCTTTTTGAGTTGGTATTGGTGTCCAAACTGATAATAACAAGTCAGGTAGAAATTCACAGGAAAAGTCGTGCTGTTCAACCAGAGATTACCACCAGTCGTGTTGCGATAGTTGTTGTTAATCAATTGCGAATCGCCATACTTTGCTTTCGAAATCGTATCTTTCTGAAACGCCTCATTCATAAAGATTGCCGATGCTCCAAAGTCGCCCACTGATTTTGTCAACCACAAAAAATTCAGATTCTTGTAATACTGTTTAGCAGGCGATCCTGCCATCAGCACCGATTTATAGACGTTTTCGTCTTTCGCATTGTTGGCAGCAAAACCCGCATGAGCCGACCAGCCAACAGAGCTATATTTTAGCAACAACACATCGTGCGCATTTCCCGTATTACTCCAGTTGCTTGCAGACAGCAGTCGCTTGTCGTCGTACTCCAAAGCCTGACGACCAATAGCAGCCGAGACTCCAGGAGCAATGAGATATTCGCCCCATGCTTCATAAATGCCAGTATTAGCAGTGGCTGTTGTGTTGGGCGCTGTTTGTCCGAATGTGCGTGTGTCTTGCATCGTTATTTTGGCTTTCATCACATTCGAAGTGTAAAGTAGATTGATGCGTGTGCGCATATTGGTCACCAACGCTGCCGAATCGCTGCTGCCGATAGGCGATTGAAAACCATCCCGCATCTCGGTTCGGGTGCGCACTTCGCCTGTAATTTTCACCGCTTGCGCTCTCACTTCTAGCATCTGTAAAACAAATATTATGTAGAATAACCCTTTCAATAGATTCTTTTTCATCTTAATCAAATTTTAAATTTCAAAACATTTATATTAAGTAAGTGCACTTCAAAAACTCAATTCGTTATACCTAACTATGAATAACGATAACCAAACGGAAACGCTAAAACTGGCAAAAAAACAACTCATCGCCTATTTTACTGGTGTATTCGCGATGTACCTTCACCAATTGTTCGAAGCTGTCTATCAGCTTGCGGCCGAAGTTGGTGAGCTCTGCTCCTCCTCCATTCGTTCCTCCACGTTTACGAATCACCAACGGCAGCGGTGAAAGCAGGTTCATCTGCTGCACATACGACCACGCTTGCTGATACGACATGCCCATCTCCTTAGAAGCTGCCAACATCGACCCACTTGTGCCAATTCGCCGAAGCAATTCGATGCGCTTCTTGTTGAGAAAGCAGATTCCGTCTCGCTCAATCTCCAAAGATGCTGAAATGGTAAATGGGTGTCGCATAGCGTTATTCATTTATATAAATAACGCTCAAATATTGTGCCAAACTCGTAACTCATTTAAAATCAAAAGGCTAACAGAAACAGGAAGGACGCAGAAGTTTACATATTTGTATTTCCGTTATTAAATTTTCTACCAAAATGTAGGAAATCACTCGAAATATTAGGAAACAAAAACGGCTGTCTCGATGAATTTCGAAACAGCCGTTTTGAATATTGTCTTATGTTAAGTGAGAATGAATTGCCGGATGAAAGATTATTTTAGAATTTGGGCTTTAGCCAAATGTAACTATTTAATTGTGTTTGACTAAAATCAATTTCATTTTCAACTTATTTTCTGTCGGCAATTGATATTTTCCGCCATATTAATTTAACATAACAATAGAGGAGCATATTGTATGTTAGCAGCATATCTTTTCAATTAAAATGGGCACTACCAAGCTATGCGCTCACCGTTGTGTACTAACTGTCCATTAGGAAACTGATTACGATCAATTGTCACCAGACTAACTACTGTACTTGCTCCCTCTTCGACTTCCATGGGTGCAGTATCTGTGCCAAGATCAGTTTTTACCCAACCCGGGTGTGCAGCAGCAACTACAATACCCTTCTCTTCTAGTGTTTTGGATTGAATCTGTGTAAGCATATTAAGACCAGCCTTAGATGTGGCATATCCTACGGTCATGAATGTCGAAATATACTGCCACATATTCTCAGCTGCATCAATAGAGCCTAATTGCGACGAAAGGTTAATCACCCTAGCGTCGTCACTAACTGAAAGAAGAGACACTAATGCTTCTGTAATTGCATAGGGGGCGATAAGGTTGACTTCGAGTGTACGTCGAATCTTTTCCGAATTGGTTGGTTTTCCATCCCACTCTATAGCAATCCCAGCGTTATTTACTAACACGTCTAGCTTACCATAATTCTTTTCAAGATACGTAGCAAGATTGGCTATATCGTCGGCACTTGTAACTTCGAGTGGCACTGTATGAGCATCGCAACCCGCTGCAATAAGCTCTTCGACCACCTTTGTGCCAGCCTTTTGATCACGAGCTGCGAGTACAACTGTATATCCGAGAACACCTAGTTGACGTGCAATTTCCTTACCAATACCTTTGTTTGCTCCTGTAATCAGGACTACTTTTCCATTTTTACTTTCCATAATATTACTCTCTTGAGTTATTAATATTTATCTAATTCTTCTGTTTTTATCTGCTTTGCTGCTAACCTTTTGCAAACTTGTGCAGTGTGGGGTCTCGTTCTCATTCGAAACAGCCGTTTTGGATATCGTGTTAAGTTAAGTGAGAATGAATTGCCGTACTTTTTAGGGATAGCTGAAAGATTATTTTAAAATGATCACCTCCATTTTGGAGTAACAGGAAGTCGTTCTCCATCAGCTGAAGTGTACTCTTCCAACGAATTTTCTTTCGATTGAATGACCATGTAAATCATGGCTTCATCCGACGAATTGCAGATGCCACGTTTCCCTTGTGGAGCCACACGTATTACGCTGCCCTCTTTGATACTGAAACAGTCGTCGTCGACCTGAAAGAACCCGAAACCCTTCAACACAATGTAGGTCTCTTCGTTTTTTCGGTGAATATGAAAATAGGGTTGTTCTGTTTTGGGTGCGAGAGAATTAAACGAAATCTCTGTGCCAGTAGCATTTGTTTTATCCTTCAAAAACACCTTTCCTTCAATCAG
>JBAXGL010000047.1:0-13202 GCA_037139375.1 Bacteroidales bacterium
CTTGTTATAAGCTTTGGAAAACCTAAAGATACAGACAATGATGGCGTTATAGACCGATTAGATTTGTGTCCAAATACTCCAGCTAATGTAGCTGTAACGGCTACTGGATGTCCTGTAGACTCTGACTCTGACGGTGTGCCAGATTATCTTGACAAATGCCCTGACACCCCTGCTAATGTAGCAGTTACTGCTTCAGGTTGTCCTGTTGATTCAGACGGCGACGGTGTGCCAGATTATCTTGACAAATGCCCAAATACACCTGCTAAAGTGAAAGTCGATAAAAAAGGCTGTCCAGTTGACACTGATGGTGATGGTGTTGCTGATTATCTTGACAAATGCCCGAACACTCCTGCTAACACAAAAGTAGACAGCAAAGGCTGTGCAATTGACATTGATAGCGACAAAGACGGAGTAAATGATAACCTTGACAAATGTCCGAACACACCTGCTAATGTAAAAGTTGACGCAAGCGGTTGTCCACTAGATGTTGATGCTGATGGAATTCCTGATTATCTTGACCGTTGTCCAGAAGTTAAAGGAACCAAAGCAAATAACGGATGTCCTGAAATCAAAAAAGAAGAAAAAGATGTATTCAAAAATGCTCTTCAAGGAATTCAATTTGAAACAGGTAAAGATGTTATCAAAAAAACATCAAATACAATATTGAATAATATCGCTGATATTATGAAAGCGAATCCAGCTTATAAGTTAAACATTATTGGTCATACAGATAATGTTGGTATGCCGGAATCAAACTTAAAACTATCTCAAAAAAGGGCTGAGGCAGTTAAAAAATATCTTGCTAAGCAAGGTGTTGATGTAACAAGAATTAAGGCCATTGGTCGTGGAGATACAGTACCAGTTGCTGATAACAAAACACCTGAAGGACGTACACAAAATAGACGTGTTGAATTTGCAGTTGAGTTTTAATATAATTAATTGGTTATACAAAAAAGCCCCGATTTATTCGGGGCTTTTTTGTATAAAATATACGAAACATTAAAAAAAAAACGTTATTAAAATATGAATACATTTAAACCGTTTATATCAACAAACCACTTTTTCAAAACCGACAACAGTCTATATATCGCTTTTTTTCTTACCTTTGGGCAGTAAAATATACACTTTAAATTAAGATTTCACTTATTTGGTAAACGAGATATTAAAGCTTCGGTCTTCAAAAACATACTTATTTTCAATTTATGAAAAAACTACTTTTATCGTGCTTCATTTCTTTATGCTCTATTATATTACTACAAGCACAATCGTTGAGTATTCTAAAAAACCTCAACATAGACAACCTCGATGATTCACAAATAGAACAATTGATGAGCAAGATGCAATCTGAAGGAGTATCTATGAATCAGCTAGATCAATATGCCATTGCTCAAGGAGTAAACAAAGAAGAAGCATCAAAATTAAAGAAGAGAATTGTGCGGTATAATAGCGAAAAAGAAGGTGTAAAAAAGAGAAAAAACGCAGTTTCATCAAGCAATAATAGTAATTTAGTTGTAGATGAAAGCGGTAAATCGATGGCTCTTGATTCTCAAACACAGAGATATTACGATGCTTACTTTGCGAAGCTTGATTCAATAAAGACTAATAAACCAAAGGTATTCGGTAGTGAAATATTCAAAGATGTGAATTTAAGCTTTGAACCAAATCTTCGTTTAGCAACACCAACAGATTATATTTTGGGACCAGACGATGAACTAATTATTGATGTATATGGTATGTCGGAAATTAGCCACAAAGTTTTTGTTTCACCAGAAGGGAATATTCGAGTGCCAAACGTAGGTATTATCTCAGTAGGAGGTTTGACAATTGATGAAGCTAAAAAAATTATTTCTTCTCGTCTCTCGTCTATATATGGAGGAATTAGAGCGAAAAACACATTTGTAAGTCTCACGTTAGGAGATATTCGCAGTATTACAGTGAATGTGATTGGAGAGGTTGTTTATCCAGGATCATACTCAATCCCTTCATTAGCAAGTGTTTTTAATGCTATTTATCAATCTGGAGGTCCGAAAGAAAGCGGCTCGTTTAGGGAAATTCAGGTAATCAGAAACAGTACAGTAATTGCCAAAATTGACCTTTATGATTTCATTGTTTTTGGGAAACAAAGTAATTTAAGGTTACGCGATCAAGATGCCATTAAAGTTTTACCTTATCAAAACAGAGTCACTTTGGTTGGTGAAGTGAAAACACCCGCAATTTTTGAGATGAAAAGTGGTGAAACATTAAGTAGTTTAATCAACTTTGCAGGTGGTTTCACAGAAAAAGCGTATAGAGAAAGAATCACTGCAACCAGAAATACACTCAAAGAAAAAAGCATCGTCGATATTCCATATACCGACTATAGTGCATTTTCAACCGCGCCTGGCGACGAATATACTGTGGGCAAACTATTAAACAGATTTGTCAACCGCGTACAAATTTCAGGCGCAATTTATCGACCTGGGGCTTATTCACTTACACAAGGCATGTCTGCAAGCGACCTTATAAAAAAAGCTGAAGGTTTAAAACTAGAGGCATACACATCCAGAGCGATTATTTTCAGGAAAAGCAATAACGGCTTGCCTGAAATGAGTTCATTTTCACCAAAAAACAGTTTACTAGGGAAAGAAACAATATTGCTACAAAAAGAAGACAGCATTGTTATCTCTTCTGTTATTGATATGAAAGAACAAGATTTTGTTTACCTTTCAGGTGAAGTAGTCTCGCCTGATAAATACGCATTTGCAGAAGGCATGACAATAAAAGATCTAATTGTTTTAGGTAATGGGTTTAAAAACCGAGCAGATCTTTCTGAAATTGAGGTATTCAGACAGATATCTGACGAGAAGACTTTGAATGAAAATTTAGTTAAGGCAGAATCATTCAAAATCGAGCTCAACAAAGATTTATCGACGAATGACAAAGCCACTTCATTTAAATTAAAACGAGAAGACCGAGTAATTATTCGTCCTATTTTTGGCTACGAAGATCCAAAAGAAGTCAAAATTGAAGGTGAAGTTCGCGCTCCAGGAATTTACATTCTGATGTCTAAAAATCAAAGAATTTCCGATTTAATATACAAATCTGGAGGCGTAACTTCTTATGCATACTTAACAGGAGCGTTCTTGATTCGTCAATTAGAAAAGAAAGATTCTGAGAAAAAACTATTAACACAAGTCACGAATAGTCTAACAACAAAACTCAAAAAACAATCAGAGTCTGCCGATTCAATAAAAGTAAAAAAAGAATTAATGGCTGAATCAGATATTGTCGGAATTAATCTTGAAAAAATATTGAAACAACCTGGATCTGAATATGATCTAAAATTAGAAGCTGGTGATGAACTCTACATACCCAAATACCTTGAAACTGTAAAAGTAACTGGAGAAGTGCTCCGACCAAATACTGTTCGTTATGACAAAAGACTATCATTCACTGATTATGTCGACGCCTCTGGCGGGTATGGTACAAACGCATTAATTAGAAAAGGTTATGTCATTCAAGCAAATGGATCTGTTCAAACTGTAAAAAGCTTTCTCGGTATTAAACATTACCCAAAAGTCAATCCTGGCTCGAAAATTGTAATTCCTGAAGAGGCAGAAAAAATCAAGATGACTACTGCTGAAACAATAAGTATAACAACAAGTATTGTGTCTGTTGCAGCAATATTAATTACATTATTTAGAACACTGTAATTTTATTAAAAAGAAATACAATCAATTCCCTAAAATATGGTACAAGAAAGTAAGTCAAATGTCGTCTCAATAAAAGAAATTGTACACATCTTAAAAAAATTATCATCTTTTTATTGGGAGAAGAAAGTAGTCATCCTTATGTTTGGATTAGGTGGATTATCTCTTGGCATTGCTGCTCACTTCATATACAAACCTAAATATACGGCAACACTTTGTTTTGCCCTTCAAGAGACAGAACAATCAGGCGGAATTTCAAGCTTGGCAAGCCAATTTGGAATTAACTTAGGCAGTGGTGGTAGTGGTGCCTTTGGGGGAGATAATATTTATGAGCTTTTCTATTCTAGAAACATCATTGAAAAAGTACTACTAAAACCTCAAATAATTGAAAACAAAAAAGATATATTGCTAAATCTATTCTTGAGAACTTATGAAATTGACAAAAAAATAAAAAATAGCAAAAAACCTGAAATTAACAAAATAAAATTTATACCATATCAATCACAATTCACTTTTACTCGTCAACAGGATAGCATTGTGAAGATAGTTTATGAATCAATCATAAAAAACATGCTAGTCGCAAATAAAAGAAGCAAAAAATTAAGCATCGGTGATATTACTTTTATTTCTGAAAATGAAATGTTATCAAAACTATTTACTGAAGGCCTAATTAAAGAAACATCTGACTTTTATATTGAAACAAAAACTAAACTAAGTCGCACCAATTATAATTTATTGAAACAGCAAACTGATTCAGTAAAGAGAGAGTATGATTCAGCATTACAGGCAAGAGCCAATTTGGCTGATTTAAATTTGAATTCAGTACGACAAGTAGGTGGTGTTGCATTAACTAAACGACAAACAGACATACAAGTCTCAGTAGGAGCGTATATTGAGATGAAAAAAAACATGGAAATGCTTAAATACAGTTTGACAAAAGAGACTCCAGTGATACAAATAATTGATTCACCCATATTGCCTTTAGAAAAAAAGAAGATTGGATTAGTAAAAGGAATTGTCTTAGGTGGAATAATAGGAGAATTCATTGGATTAATATACTTGTTGATTATGTTTTACATCAAATTATCAGAAAAATAGACAACTTAAATTAGGTAGAATTCATAAAAATCATACAGCAAATATTCATAAGAGTAAGCTTCAAATTATTTCAATCTGAGAATTTTACACTATTTTAAATTTAACAACATATATAAAGCAGTTTCAAATTTCAAGTTTGAAAATGAAGGTTGATATAAAAAAATTGTTATATATCCATAGCACATTAACCAATGATTAATAGGATATTTAGAAAAATAATATCGATTGTTGCAATTCAAATTTCAAAGCAACGATTAAAAAGGAAAGGAGTCAAAATTGAAAACAATGTTGAGTTTTTTCATGCATCTTTCGAAGGAAGTAATTCAATAGAAAAATATTCTATTGTAAACTATTCAGAAATTGGATATGGAACTTACATAGGTAGAAATACAATTCTAATAAGGACACAAATTGGCAAATATTGTTCGATTGGAAGCAACGTATCAATTGCAATTGGAAAACACCCCACATGTAAATTTGCCTCAACTCATCCTGCCTTTTTTTCCATTAAAAAACAAGCAGGATTTACATACGTTAATGAAAATCTTTTTGAAGAGTTATCTTATGTCAAACCAAATATCAACCTACTTATTGGCAATGATGTCTGGATTGGTACAAATGTTACAATCTTAGATGGTGTCACAATTGGTGATGGAGCAATTATTGG
Organism: Bacteroidales bacterium; assembly: GCA_037139375.1. Lineage (GTDB taxonomy): Bacteria > Bacteroidota > Bacteroidia > Bacteroidales > UBA7332 > CAXXIC01. The sequence goes on from JBAXGL010000047.1 coordinate 5,455, forward strand.
TGCAGGTACTTTAGTTACAAAAAACATAGAACCATTTTCTATTAATGTCGGTTCTCCATCAAGAGTCATAAGATATAGGTTTTCAAAAGATGAAATTCTCTTTTTGACTGAGCTTAAATGGTGGAACAAGGATGAAAAATGGATAAAAAAGCACGCAAAATATTTCCAAGACATTGAAATCCTTAAAGAAAACATATTAAAAATTCAGATGTGACATTTACTAAAAAATGCCATACCACACAGAGATAAAAATGCGAAATTTAGCATTGCATTAATAATGACTAAAAAAAACCTTATATTTAACTCCTTATCTGGCGTAACACAGACTATTGTTACTATGCTACTTACGCTAGTAAGTGTACCTTTATTTATAAATAAATTAGGTTTTGAGTTTTATGGAGTTTTTGCCATCTTATCTGTAATAGGAAATCTCAATTTATTAGCAAATCTTGGTCTGAATTCATCGTTAATTGTATATATCTCAAAACAAGGGAAATGCAAAGAATCAGACTATGATATCATTGTATCATTGATGATTATGTTTTTTTTATTATGTATCTTATTATGCACACTTATATTATTTGAGCATAAAATTATCATAAATATTTTAAGAATCCCCGAGAAATACTATATCATATCAATAGTATTATTTAGATGTATGGTGATTGCAAATTCATTACTATTTCTAGGTCAAATTTTCAGTGCGATAATTGATGCACATCAAAAAATATACATTACAAATTTTTTTCAGTTCATTTATAGCCTTTTCTATTGGGGAGGTTTAATTGTTGTAGTATATTTTAATAGTAGTTTGAAGAATATCGGAATCGTTATAGTTTTAGCTGCAACAATATGGTTTATATTAATTCTTATTTTCGCAACAAGGCTTTGGGGGAAACTTGATTTTAATGGGTTGAGCGAAAATATTATTAGAATTGCAAAGAAAAACGCACTTTATGGTTCAAAAATTTATAGCGCAGGGTTATTATCCTTTGCATTTGAACCCTTATCAAAGATATTACTTTCTAATTTTATTGGAGTTCAAGCTGTTGCATTTTTTGACGTCTCTTTAAAAATTAGAGGGCAAATCACGGCAATTTTTGGAAAGATTTTCCAACCACTTTTTCCTTTTATCGCGTCTCAAAAAGAAAACAAAGAGTTAAGCGTAAAACTAAATGATATCTCGTCTAAAATATTCCTTTTGGTTGTGCCTTGTGCTGTATTGATAATTTTCACATTTAAGGTTTTGTTAAAGTTATGGATTGGGGACAATAACATTGACGACCTCTATTTATTTGTAACATTTATGTCAGTAGCATTACTTCTTTTTTCACCACCACTTATGCCAATTTACATGTTCTTAATGGCGACCAACAGAGCAAATAAATGCGTAAATATGCAGTTGAGTGCTGTAATTGTTAATGCTGTAATCTTCTTTCTCACATACAAAACTATACATATGTATGCCATTGTTCTTTCGAATGTCTTAGCATTTGCTACTAGTTTTGTATTAGGAATATATTATCAACGAATTTACTTAAACTTTAGCTTGAAAATTGAAGGGAAATATTTTTTGAAAGTCATAATTTCCGGTCTAAGCATAAGTACCATATGCTATTTAATCACATTGATAATACCAGAAAAAATTAATAATATATCAATTTTTATAATAACTATAATTGGTTTATCATTAATAATTATAAGAATAACTAGTTTAGTAACCATTAATGACATAAATCGTTATTTTGATTTTAATTTTCGCATTAGATATATCGTTACGAAGATTTTTATTTCAGGAAAGGGTGCTCTAAAAGCTAAGACAAAGTAATTTATCATTTAGTTTATGATCTTCACCATCTTATTCTCCATTCTTATCTTAGCTGGGTTTTTCCTTTTTATAATTGGCCAAAGAGTCTGGTCCATTATAATTCTGTTTTTCTTTATTACAGATGGTTATCAATTGCTTCCACTAGAGGCAATGAAATTGACAAGTACTTCTGATTTTGCGATTGCTCAGTCATTATTAATATTTCTATTTTATATTTTCGTCAAAAAGTCTATCAATTTTAAAGAAAAAGACTTAATTAATAAGGCAATAAAATATTTAACTATTATATTGATAATCATTATTTTAATCAATATTTTAGTTCTTAAAATTTCTCCTATTGATTGTATTGTAACTCTTCGTCCTTTACTTTTCTTAACAACGTTTTATTTTCTCTCATTTGTTTCAAAAAATGAATTCGATTTATTGAAACAAATTTTTCTTGGCATAACAGTTGTACAGTCTGTTTTGTTTATTATTCAGGTATTCACAAACATACAATTACTTAATGGATATTATGGTGGTGAATACCTAGACTTAGGGTTTGTGATTATTCCTCGCTGCTACAATTTCCCACTATTTCTTCCCTATTTTTTGTTTCAGGTGTATTTTTCAAACATGAAAAAAGGGCCATTATTATTAGGATTACAAATTCTCTTTCCACTCACGATATTACTTCCTCAACATAGGTCGATGATTGGTGTACTTATAGTATTGTTTTTATACGGTATATTAGTTAAACGTGGTTCTTTAATTAAATCATTGAAATACATTGCAATATTTGTCGTTTTCTTTTTCCTACTTAAATCAGTTCTAAGTGAGCGATTCAATGCAGGAAACATCTCTGACGATATTGAACAAGTTTTCACAGGTTCGTTTGAAGATTTCGATTTAGAGAAAGACGCTGAAAGCACTATGTTTTACAGGGTTGCTATGCTTACAGAAAGACTTTTCTACATATCTGAACGTCCAATAACTGCTCTTTTCGGAGGCGGACTAATGCGGGAAAGTTCAGCGCAGGCAAATCAATTGAATTTTTTTGTGATCTATTTTGATCCTGACACCAATACTGACTATATGGTATCAACTCCAGATATAGCTTGGTCTATGATTGTGTTTCGTCTCGGACTTATAGGATCGATTGGGTTTATTCTTTTTTATTCTTCACTTACGTCTTTCTTTTTAAAGAAAAGAAAAGAGTCAGATTTTTCTTTTGCAACTCATATTTTTATGCTTTTTCTACTTTTAACCTCATTTACAGGCTCAGATTTATTTAAGATTTGGCCATTTATATTACCTTTGTTGGATTACATAATGATAAAAAAGGTTCTTGCTCAAACTGAACCCAATGATCAACCAGCGATTAATTCTTTAATAGACAAATAATGTGAAATGAAACTCAGTATAATTACAATTAATCTGAACAATTCATCGGGTCTTAGTAAAACTTTGCAAAGCGTTTTTGAGCAAGATTTCATTGATTTTGAACAGATTGTAATTGATGGAGGATCGACTGATGATAGTATAAATATTATTGAAGCTTACAAAAATCGTATTGCTTACACCATTACAGAAAAAGATAGTGGTATATATAACGCAATGAATAAAGGTATAAATGCGGCAAAAGGCGAATATCTTATTTTCATGAATTCTGGCGATAAATTTTACAACACATATATTCTTTCATCAGTTTTCAATAGAAAGCCAACAACTGACTACATTTTTGGTGATATGTTGCTTGATTGTGGTAGCAAACTCATTCACCGTCCAATTCCAAAAAAACTTAGTTTTTATTATCTATTTACGCATACTCTTTATCACCAATCTATGTTTGTTCGAAAAGAAGTCTTCACCAAATATGGCTACTACGACGAAACTCTTAAGATAACATCAGATTGGCGCCAATATTTAATTGCCATTTTCAAATACAATTGCAGTTATACTCTTATTTCAGAAATATTCTCGGTTAATGCGTACGATGGTGTAAGTTCTCAGCGAACTGGGAATATGGCGATAATTTTAAAAGAACGAGAACAAGCATTTATTGAATATTTTCCTGGATTTTATGATGACTATAAAGAACTACATCAATTCAAAAAATGGACAATAAAAGGAATTATTAGAGGTATTAAGAGGAGATATTTTGAATATTTATCAAGGTAAATTAGATGAAAATAGCTTATTGCATAAATGATCATAGCGGAGGTGGAGGCACTGAAAGAATAATTTCAAGAAAATGCAACAAATTAATTGAGGCTGGATACGAAATATGCATAATAGACACCTTTAAATCAAATTGTGAAAGTGTTTTTAATTTCTCTAAAGAAATTGATTATTACAATTTAGAAATTGATTATTTTAAGGTTCGCAACTATAATCTACTCATTAAACTTTTCCTATATCCACTTCTTTATATATTACATGCAATTAAATTAAGACGTATTCTAAAAAAAATAAATCCTGACATTCTAATATCGACTTTCGGACACGAGGCACGAATCATTCCATGTGTGAAGCACCCTTGCAAAAGAATTCTTGAATTTCACCACACAAGAGGCTATAAATTAATAGAACTCTCTCACAGAGAGTTGTCAAGCTTACAGAAAATGTTAATCCAATATAACGAACAAAGAGAAGAGAAGTTGATTAATAAATTTGACACATTTGTAGTATTAACAGAAGAAGATAAACAAGCATGGAATAATCCATCTCATTGTATAGTAATACCAAACATGAACTCATTCTCAACGCTCAAATATGCAAATACTATGCAAAAACAAGTATTAGCGATGGGGCGATTGACTTACCTAAAAGGGTTTGATATACTATTAAAAGTATGGAAGCAAGTATCTGAAATAATTCCTGATTGGCATTTGAATATTTCGGGCGAGGGTGAAGAAAAGATTAACCTGCAAAAGCAAATCGAAGAATTAAATTTGGGAAATAATGTATCCATTTTACCTTTTACACAAGATGCGTTAAGCCGGTATTTAGAACACTCTATTTTTGTACTCTCATCGCGGCACGAGGGATTTGGGTTAGTTCTAACCGAAGCTATGGAATGTGGTATCCCATGCGTTTCATTCCGTTGTAAATCGGGACCATCTGAGATAATTAATGATAGTATAGATGGTTATTTAGTGACCGAACAAAACATTGATGAAATGGCAAAAAAAATTATCTACTTAGCTACAAACGACCAAATAAGAGGAATGATGGGTAAAAAAGCAAAAGAAAACGTAAAACGGTTTGCCGAAGATCTTATTATATTAAAATGGACTTCATTATTCAATAACCTATTATCCAAATAGTTATAAATGTGAAATGAAAATATTAAATTAAAATCATAAAATAAAATCATAAATTGATGAATTTGTCGTTATATATTATGGCATTTGATTGAATTGTTCTAATTTTACACAAAATTCACAATAATAACCCGATTCTTAAATGTTATATTACATATAAAGCTTACTCATAAACACACACATCAACATAATTTAATGAAAATAGCTATATTAGGAACAAGAGGAATACCCAATAATTACGGAGGATTTGAACAATTTGCAGAATATATTTCCACTGGATTGACAAAAAAAGGACATGAAGTCACTGTTTATAATCCACACTTCCATCCTTATAAAGAGGATACATTTTGTGGTGTAAACATTAAAAGATGCTATAGCCCTGAACATTTAATTGGAGCATCAGCAAATTTTCTTTATGACTATCTATGTTTAAAGGATGCCCTTAAACACAACTTTGACATCATTTACGAAGCTGGCTATCATAGCAATGCTCCGTCTTATAGTCTATTGAAAAACAAAAAACGCCCCATCCTAATCACGAATATGGATGGATTAGAGTGGAAAAGGAGTAAATGGAATAAAATCACATGCATCTTAATAAAATACCTAGAGAAGCTAGCTGTCAAAAAAACTCATTACATGATTGCTGACAATATCGGTATACAGATGTATTACAAAGATAAATACAAAGTAGATCCTTTTTTTATTGCTTATGGTGCAGACCATGTTGATGATTTTCTAGAGTCAGATTTAAATCAATTCAATGTTGCTGCACATAAATATTTCCTAGTAATATCAAGACTAGAGCCAGAAAACAACATTGAGCCAATACTTGATGGCTATATTTCTTCCAAAAGCACCATACCATTCTTAGTCATTGGGAACAATGAGACGAAATATGGGCTTGAACTCATTCAGAAATATGCAAATTCAGGTATACATTTTGCGGGATCTGTTTATGACAAATCTATTTTAGATAATCTTCGACATTTTTCTCTAGGGTACTTCCATGGTCATTCAGTGGGTGGAACTAACCCTTCACTTCTTGAAGCTATGGCTTCTAGATGTCTTATAATTGCCCACAATAACATTTTCAATATTTCTGTGATGAAAAAGGGTGGAATCTACTTTGAAACATCCTCAGACATTTCAAAAATAATCAATAATACTCCTCTTCAAAATCTACCATATAGGAGGAAATATATCACACTTAATTTAAAGGAAGTTGCAAAAAATTACAGTTGGCAAGGCATTATTGATCAGCATGAAGCTCTATTTATCCAATTGATAAACGACAACAAATCACTTTAATGAGTAAAGCTGTAAATGAGATATGAAATTACTCATAGACGCCCATATTTTTGATGAAAAATACCAAGGAACGCGAACCTATCTGCAAGGTCTATATAGCGCACTATTACCTATATCTCAGAACATTGACTTTTACTTTGCTGCAAACAACACAGACTATCTTAGAGAATGCTTTGGCGAGGCACAAAATACACATTACATATCTTTAAAAAGCACTAACAAATTTGTAAGATTAGCATTTGAATATCCATCTATTATTCGAAAATTCAAGATAGATTATGCACACTTTCAATACATATCCCCATTAATAAAAAACTGCAAAGAGATTATAACCATTCATGACCTTCTATTCCTAGATTTTCCGAATTACTTTCCGCGTTCTTATCGAATAAAAAACAATTTATTGTTTAAACAATCTGCACAAAGAGCTGATATATTATTGACTGTATCAGATTATTCGAGGCAGACAATAGCTAGGGAATATAATATTATCCCCGATAACATCCATATTACCCCAAATGCTGTTTCTGATTCGTTTTACACAGAAAACAGCAAAGCTTCGGATTACATTTTGAACAAATACAACTTAACTAAATATATTCTTTTCGTAAGTAGAATAGAACCACGCAAGAATCATTTTCTTTTAACAAAATCTATCATCGAACTCGGACTGCTTCAATCGGGATATAAGTTGGTATACATTGGTCAAAAAGACATCCCCTATCCTGCCCATGAAGAACTAATTGAAAGCCTTTCTGAAGAAGATCAAAACAAAATATTATTTTTAAATGGAATTAGCAATGAAGATTTAGTTCATTTCTATCTCAATTGTAGTTTATTTGTTTTCCCATCATTAGCAGAAGGTTTTGGAATACCACCCATAGAAGCGTACCTTTCAGGATGTGAATGTCTTTGCTCTAATCAAACAGCTATGAATGATTTTCAGTTTTTTGGTGATCGGCTATTTAACCCTAACGATATAAATGAGCTGAAAATCAAAATATTACAAGCTTTAAATGGCGATTTACCTTCGATAAGTGAAACCGATAAAGCCATCTTGAAAGAAAAATATAATTGGGATAAAATTGCTCAAGATTATCTCCGTCTATTAATTAAAGCAAAATAGACATATGTTGATATTACTATAGAAATCAAACTACTATGCAAAAGAGAGAGCGGGCATTCTTCAAAGGATTATATATATATACGATTGGGAATCTGGGGTCAAAAGTAATTAGCACGATACTTTTCCCCATTTTTAGTTTTTATATCTTACCAAACGAAATGGGTATATATGATTTAAG
>JBAXGL010000048.1:0-13100 GCA_037139375.1 Bacteroidales bacterium
TCCCGTTATATTACTGCCCTTTTATCAGATATTTAAGAATCAACTCCTTATCTTCTTTGGAAATTTTGGCTTTTGGAGCCATCTTTTCCATTGATTTCTTCCATTGAATAGTATCATATTTCTCAGGTTGATGCAAAGAGTGACAACTTGCACAATTATTGATATACAGCTCTCTGCCTTTCTGCAACTCTTCTAATGTAGCTTTCGGGGTGACGTCAAGCGATGTCGGTTTATATATTCCTGCATAAATGAAGTTGGTGGAAGCAATAATAACAAAATAAACGGTCAGAATATATTTTGATTTAGAAAGCGAAAGAGACCAACACCCGATATTGCATTTTTTCATATTCCGATAAGTTTAACGAGTTGCCAGCTGTTCCTTTAAATCCTTTGACTTGTGGCATAGCGGTCAGGTTTATCCAAAAATTATCCATTGCATACGACAATCCAATGCCAGAATAGAGTGCGCTATGCTTCAATTGTCCATCTATAAAGACATTGCGAAAGGCATGCTCGGTTGTTATCTGAAATTTCGGGCTGAGTGAATACGCCAATCCGACATTCAGCTCTGCTTTGTGCTCAGTAGCCCATTCAATAACGTCAGACACAACGCCAACTTCTTTTTCTAGTTCGAAAACCGCATTGGTGGCGAGCGTAAATTTATCGAACTTTTTGTCGACAATCAGTTTTGCTTCCAACTCTTTCTCTTGCGTTCCAATGCCGACTTCGCCATACAACGCTACACCCACAGGATCGGCTACTGGATCTAATAATTTGTATTTCCACTCATTCGAAAAGCTGATTTTGTTTTCAGTTTCGAGCGATTTACCACCTGAAGAATTATCTACGCCGTTGGTTTCGGTTGTCAAATTGAGGTAAATTGAGGTTTGTAGTCGGTGTCCGAGTCCGATTTCAAATTCTGTGCGGTTTTCCAATCGATTAAAGAACTCAGGTTTGCCAGTGCTGTAAGTATTCCAAAGCTCAATTTCGCGTTGCCCTTTGTTCAGCACACCACTTTGGTAAGTATAGGTAAACACACGGTCTTGGGCATTTAAGCACACGACAGAGAATAGAACCGTCGCAACAAGCACATATCTCAGAAATAGTTTTTTTACAATCATTTATTCAAGTTTTATGAATTGATTTTTGAAGATGCAAAGTAAGCGAGAAGAAAGAAGAATATCAATCGCCTAAAATGGGTATATTTTATGAATATACTTAGTGGAATAAACAATGTTTATCGGGTGTAAGTTCATTCAACCAATTTCTACACGTGCCCGATAGTGGCTATTTTTAGAAATTGGCGACAACGATAGATAACCTTTTGCGATTCGACCACCTTCTACTTGTAGAGGTTGAGACGATAGCAGTTGCTGATGATCGGAAAGCAAATCGCCTACTGACGGGAAGTGATCGATATAGAATTTTCCGAAATGATTTGGCTCTACAAATCGATCGAAAAAAATGCGAGCTACCATGCCCATTGTCATTCGGAGATTGATTTCGACACAAGAGTGCAATCGAAATTGATTGTTTTCGGTATAAATAAACATATCCACTCCCAAATAACCATTGTAAAGGGGCGCTATTTCTTTTAGGATAAACTCTTTGAGCCGATTTTGCACCGCAAGGAGAAACTCTTTCGAAATCCATTCATTTGTAAGAGTTTCCACAATGGCAGCGTCGCTCATCAACTCGTTGCATCTGTAAATTCCACGCTCTGTTTGAAACAGCGAATAACCAGCAAATCGAACCGCACCGCCTTCGCACAAAAATTCCATTGCAAAATCCTGAACTTTGTCGTAGACTTTCTCTGCCACGATTGTACCCTGTTTTTCAACTACATTTCTACACCAACCCAAAACAGAGTCTGTCACACCATCGCTCACCCAACAAAGTCCTTTACCGCTATTTGACCACGGTGCTTTAAAGATTGCTTTCGGGTTTCGACTCACAAAATCAACCACATCTTCAATAGAAATCAGTTGTGCTAGAATAGGAATTTTATCTGTCAAAGTCGAATCCTGCCACAAAAAATCCATCGCACGAATCGCAGTTGCCCTGTGTGAAAGATTTCGGATATCGATGATCTGAGAGGAAGTGGGAATTAAATCTGCTGCACCAACTTTGAGTGCAAGCGATTTTGCAATAGCACCATTCCAACCCCACGGACGAATATCGGATAGTTCAGCAAAATCAGGCTTCGAAGTAACTGCTACTGCAGAAAGCTGAGGAAAACATCGTGTCATCTCCTCCATCCAATCGCGGTAAGGCATTGCACCCAACACCACACTCTCAGGCTCAGCATACCACATCGGCAAACAAGCCAAATCTTTGGCAAACGTGCGAGCCGATTGCGGAGAATTGAAGTTCTCATCTCCATTCGCTAATGCCAAATCGTGATCGGGATTGAAAAGATAAAGATTCATAATACAGCCGAATTGTGGTTGTGGTTGAGATTTGCAAATTAAAGATAATCTGCCTCAAAAAAGTTGTTGAGTTCTAATTCAAAGTGTTTAATACGGGAAAACCTCTGTAAATATAGCCATTCGGATTTAAGGAGTCGAAAGAATTATTCCTAAAAAAAACACCCCAAAAGTTTATCATCTAACTTTTGGGGTACAGTTCAATTATTTCAGCAAAATCCTCTTTGTATCAAAAATAAATTTATCGGATTCTTTCCAACGACTTTACCAATGCTTCATCGGCTTTGATAGAACTAATCGCTAACCAATTCATAATAAAAGAAATGAATGGGAAAACAAACACAAAACGAAGGGATAAAGTCACCGTCAATGTATCTTTTATCAACAAAAAGTAGATAAAAAATAAGGCGTAAAAAACGAGTAATAATGCACCATTGATGTTTGCCAATCGTATTTGAAGGTTTCGTTTCTTAAATTGAAATATTGTGAGTATACTCAATAGAATCGTTACAATCAAAAGCACAAAAAGAGGAAGAGTAGAATACACTGAGGCGCCTGTTGCAGCATCATTTATACCAATGGCGTAATAAAAAAATGGCGTTTTAGGCCCAAATAAATCAGCCAAGGGTATCATCAACAAAAGGGTTGATAAAGCAGCAACGACCAGTAGATAAACAGTCTGAATACGTTGTATCATCATTATAAGTTAGAAAAGGGATATGTCAGCCATATAAACATGCTTTACATATCCCTTTTTTGTTCGAAATTCAATTATAATTTATCTTTCAAAGGATTTTTGTGGTAGACTTTTCCTTCGATGTATTCTTGCGTTGCAATAAGAACCGATTTTGGCAACTTCTCATAGTAACGTGAAATCTCAATTTGCTCGCGATTCTCAAATACTTCTTCCAAATTATCATTGTAAGATGCGAACTCTTGCAATTTTTTCTCCAAATCTGACTTCATTTCCACAGAAATCTGATTGGCTCGCTTTCCAATTATGCGTACTGTTTCGTAAACACTTCCAGTATCGGATGACAAGGTTGTCATATCGCGAGTCACAGTGTTTGAGGGAGCATTCGTTTTTTTGTAGTCCATATCTTTAATTAATTAATTTTTAATCATTTTCTGAGATTGTGCCAATATTTCGCTGGCATCTTTCATATATTTTCCTTCTGGGAATTCATTCTTATACGAGTAAAACTCATCTACTACTTCTCGATAACGTTCTGTTCTCTTTTCAACAACGCTATAGACGGCTTGTCTGTATTTTGATTTAAGAATTAAATGATAGAAATCTTCTTTATATTTCGTTGTAGGATAATCTTTTAAGGCATTTTGTGAAACAATTACACAAGCTAAGTAATTGTTTTCTAGCAAACTATTCATCTTCAAATTACCCAAGTCATAATACAACTTGGCATTCAAGAACTCTTTATAAGCCAACTTTTCTTGCAATTCAAACATGAGTTTCTGAGCTTCATCCACTTTTTCACTTTGTGGAAAATATTCTAAAAACATCTGAAACTCATTGATTGCTTTCACATTCTGCGACTGATCAAGGCGAGGATCAGATGAATCAAAATAATAACTCTTGGCAGAATAAAATCGTGACAATTCAGTGTAGGTACCCTTAGGATAAGTGTTATAATAAGTTGAAAATGTTTGTGCAGCAGTGATGTAATCTTTACTTCCTAAATAACTTTGACTTAACAAATAAAGCGATTCTTCAGCTTTTTCAGTTCCCTTCAGGATAGGCACTAACTCCTCGAGCAAAGTATAAGCACGATAATATTTCTTTTGCTCAAACGATTTCTTCGCATAAGCAAATTTGTAATCATAATCTGTGCTTTTGAGAACCTTATTAAACTCACTGCAAGAAGACGTTACGAACAGCAACAATACAAAAGCTAAAAGATTACTTTTCATTCTTATCCAAAATTAGGTTGCAAATTTAGCGATTTTGACTTATATATAAAAATTAATCAACCATTTTTAACGTGAAATGCCTAGACAAAGAGTTTATGTTATATAATTGACATTTCGTTGTTAATATAAACTTCAAAAAAGAGGAGTGTTTTTTGTACCTTTGCCCATCGAAAAATAAAACATGAATAAAACAAGTAAGTTCCCTATTGCCTAAATACAATCACATAAAAAGAGCATGAAATACCTGATTTTCACCATATTTCTATTTCTAAATATTCTCCCTTTTGCACAGCCACCCAAGCATGAAATAAGAGGAGTTTGGCTTACAACGGCATGGCGCCTCGATTGGCCATCAACCATTGCCAAAGATAGTGTTTCTGCCGAAAAACAACGCCGAGAGTTGGTGAAAATACTTGACCATCTATATTTCTTAAACTTCAATACCGTCTTTTTGCAAGTCCGAATGAGAAACGATCTCATTTATCCATCGCAAATTGAGCCTTGGAGTGCTATGTTGAGTGGCAAAAGTAAAAAATCGCCAGGATACGATGCCTTAGCATTTGCAATAGAAGAATGTCATAAACGGGGATTAGAATGCCATGCTTGGATGGTTACAATTCCCATTGGAAGCGACAAACAAATAAAATCAAATGGTAATGAAAGCGTTGTAAAAAAACATCCTGAATTATGCAAGCGCATTAAAGGCGAATGGTTTCTTGACCCTGGAATTCCTGAAACTGGGAAATACCTGACTAGCTTAGTTTCAGAAATCACTCAAAGCTACGACATCGATGGTATTCATTTAGACTATTTGCGTTATCCTGAAATTGGCGAATTTCCTGACAACCAAACGTACAATAAATATGGTAATAATTTAAAAAAAGCAGACTGGAGAAGAGAGAATATTACGCAGATAGAATCTAGCATATTTAATACTGTAAAAAACTTAAAAAATTGGGTACAAGTCAGTTCATCACCCATTGGAAAAAGAGATGATTTAGATTCTGTTTCGTCGCACGGGTGGAATGGGAAAAAAGTAGTTTATCAAGATGTAAAAACGTGGTTTGATCGAAATAAACACGACTTTGTGGCACCGATGCTCTACTTTAAAGAGCCTATTTTCAAGCCATTCTTGAAAGATTGGAAAGAGACTACAGGTGCAAAACCTGTGAGCGCAGGAATAGCTCTTTATATGATGGATGAGCACAATTGGTCGAGTGAAATCATCGAGAATGAGATAAATTACACCCGCGAAATTGGTTGCGGGCAAACATATTTCAGAGCTGAGAATTTATTAACTAATACCAAAATGTGTTCTGATATTTTAAAACAAAAATTCTATCTTTATCCAGCCCTTTTACCTACTTTATCTTGGATTGAAAATAACCCTCCATCAACTCCCGAAATCACAAATGTACGGCAGGAAGAAAATTTCTTAATATTCGACTGGAAATTAACTTCATCTGATTTAAATCTGACTTATAATCTTTATGTAAGCAAAGCCCAAAATGTGAATACTGAGGATGTTCGTAATATGGTCGCTTGTCGAATTGCAAAACCGCATTTCGACTTAGAAATCCCTGATGATTATACCGGAGATGTCTATTTTGTCATAACAGCAAACGATAGATTCCACAATGAAAGTCGACCTTCTAAATCGGTAAAAGTGCGTTTTCCCGAAAAAGTAGTTTACAAGTAGAGTCAAATATTGACCTGTTTTTAACGCATACTCCTATCTGTCAGACAAAAGAACTTTACGGTAGTTCTACTATTTCTTTGCAATTTAGAATAAATTTTTAACGCGAAAAACATCAAAATTGCAATCTCAAGTTTGCAAAATCAGCATTTTATTGTAAATTTGCATCTTGTTTATTTATAAAGTGACGTGGAAACATTCTTCAGAACACATAAATTCTTAATTGATCACACCAACTCCCTTGTTAGAAGGGGTTTGATGGACGAAATCAATTGGAATAGTCGCCTGATTGGTATTACAGGTTCTCGTGGTGTAGGCAAAACAACACTTCTACTGCAATATGCAAAAGAGAATTTCGGAACCGATCGATCGTGTCTCTACATCAATATGAACCACCTCTACTTCACACAATGTACGCTTTTTGATTTTGCTCGAGACTTTAGCGAAAACGGGGGTAAAACATTGCTCATAGATCAGGTTTTCAAATATCCTAAATGGTCGGAAGAGTTGAAACTCTGCCATGAAACGATTCCTAATCTTAAAATTGTATTTACAGGTCCATCAGCCATGAGATTGGATGATGAAAATCCAGTATTATCGGGAATCGTAGATTCATATTTCCTTCGAGGATTTTCGTTCAGAGAGTTTTTAAATAAGATTACCAACAATAAATTTCCAGCATTTTCCCTCGAAGAAATTATCGCCAACCACGAGCAATTGTCAAAAAATATTTGTGATAGCGTTGATCCTCTACGATTTTTTCAAGATTATCTTCATCATGGTTATTATCCATTTTTCTTGGAAAAAAGAAATTTCTCAGAAAACTTGATTAAGACCATCAATTTCATGATTGAAAGCGATATATTCTTTCTCAAACAGATTGAACTCTCTTACTATCACAAAATCAGGAAGTTACTTTATATATTGGCAAATAGCACAGGACCGCTAAATATCAGTCAAATTAGCAACGACATTGACACTTCGCGAGCTACGGTGATGAACTATATCAAGTACCTCAAAGACGCACGACTAATAAATATGCTTTACCCTGTAGGAGAGGATTTCCCAAAAAAACCTTCATTGGTTTATCTACACAATACAAATTTGATCTATCCCATGCAACTCCTTCAGACAGATGATCAAATCATACGTGAAACATTCTTCTACAATGCTCTTTTCAAGGATAATATATTGAATGTTGGATCAAAGAATACTCATTTTATGGTGAATGAAAAGTACAATTTCAGAGTGGAAGGAAAGCAGATTAAAGGCAAACTAAATCCGAAAATCATTTATGGCCAAGATGGGATCACTGTTGGTAAAGACAATTGCATTCCTATTTGGCTGTTTGGATTTTTATATTAAAACGATTTTTTTTAAACTGAATAATAAATAATTAAATAACTAATCACTTAACTATCAAAAAAATTATGGCAAAACAAAAAAAGTTTTTGACTTGTGATGGTAATCAGGCAGCTGCGCATATCTCGTATATGTTTAGTGAAGTTGCTGGAATTTACCCTATCACACCGTCGTCGACTATGGCTGAGTATGTCGATGAATGGGCTGCGAAGGGAAGAAAAAACATCTTCGGAGAGACCATGAAAATAGAAGAGATGCAATCAGAAGCAGGTGCTGCTGGTGTCGTTCACGGTTCGTTGCAAGCAGGTGCTTTGACAACAACTTATACGGCATCACAAGGTCTGTTGTTGATGATTCCAAATATGTATAAAATCGCAGGTGAATTATTACCATGCGTTTTCCACATTTCTGCACGTGCTTTGGCAGCACAATCATTATCAATCTTTGGTGACCACCAAGATGTAATGGCTGCTCGTCAAACAGGTTTTGCAATGTTCTTTACCAATTCTGTGCAAGAGGTAATGGACTTAGCTGCAGTTACTCACTTAGCTACGTTGACTTCTCGCGTTCCTTTTATGCACATTTTTGATGGATTCCGTACTTCTCACGAGATTCAAAAAATCGAGATGTTGGAAAACGAAGATTTGGCTCCACTTATCGACCAAAAAGCGTTAGCTGAATTCCGCGGACGTGCTTTGAACCCAGAAAATCCTGTAGCTCGTGGTACTGCTCAAAATCCAGACATTTACTTCCAAACTCGTGAGGCAGCAAATCCATTCTACGATGCTGTTCCTGCAATCGTTGAAGACTACATGCAAAAAGTGGGTGAAATCACTGGTCGCGAATATCATTTATTTGATTATTATGGAGCAAAAGATGCCGACCGTGTAGTTGTTGCTATGGGTTCTGTGACTGAAGCAATTCGTGAAACTATTGACTATTTGATCTCAAAAGGAGAAAAAGTAGGTTTAGTGGCTGTTCACTTATATCGTCCATTCTCGGTGAAACATTTCTTAAGTGCATTCCCATCAACAGTGAAACAAATCGCTGTTTTGGACCGTACGAAAGAACCAGGTGCTAGTGGCGAACCACTTTTCTTGGACACAAAAGAGGCATTCTATGGCAAACCTAACGCACCAGTTATTGTAGGTGGTCGTTACGGTTTATCATCAAAAGATACAACTCCTGCACATATTTTAGCAGTTTTCGAGAATTTGCAATTACCTGAGCCAAGGAGTGGATTCACTGTTGGTATCGTTGATGACGTAACATTCACTTCTCTTCCAAAAAAAGAAGAAATTCTATTTGAAAACGGACCTTACGAAGCTAAATTCTACGGTTTAGGTGCTGACGGAACAGTAGGTGCCAACAAGAACTCAATCAAAATCATTGGTGACAATACAGATAAATATTGCCAAGCATACTTCGAATACGATTCAAAGAAATCAGGCGGTTTCACTTGTTCACACCTCCGCTTTGGAGATGATCCAATTCGTTCAACCTATATGGTAAACACACCAAACTTTGTAGCTTGCCACGTGCCTGCATATCTTCGTTTGTACGATGTTACCCGTGGATTGAAACCAAACGGAACATTCCTTTTGAACTCCGTTTGGAGTGCTGAAGAGACAAAAAAACACCTTCCTGATAATGTAAAAGCTTATCTAGCTAAAAACAATATCACGATGTACATTATCAATGCGACTCAGATTGCTACTGAAATCGGATTAGGTAACCGTACAAATACCATCCTCCAATCTGCATTCTTCAAGATTACAGGAGTAATTCCTTACGAATTGTCCGTTTCTCAAATGAAGAAAGCGATTGTGAAATCGTATGGTAACAAAGGTGAGAAAATCGTTAACATGAACTACGCTGCTGTAGATCGTGGTGGTGAATTAGAAAAAGTTGAAATCCCAGCAGAGTGGGCTAAACTTGATTTCGCATTCTCAATTGTGAACAACGATGCTCCTGAGTTTATCCAAAAAATTGTTCGCCCAATCAATGCACAAGTAGGTAATGATCTTCCTGTATCAGCATTCAAAGGCCGCGAAGATGGTACTTGGGATCAGGGAACTGCAAAATATGAAAAACGTGGCGTAGCTTCTCGCGTACCAGTTTGGATTGCAGAAAACTGTATCCAATGTAATCAATGTGCCTATGTTTGCCCTCACGCTGCTATCCGTCCTTTCGTGTTAGATGCTGCTGAGCAAGCTAAAGCGCCTAAAATTGATATGTTAAAAGCCATCGGTAAACCATTTGCTGATATGGCATTCCGTATTCAAGTAGATGTGCTTGACTGTATGGGTTGCGACAACTGTGCTGACGTTTGTCCTGGAAACAAAAATGGGAAAGCACTTGACATGGTTTCTATCGAATCGCAATACGACAACCAAGATAATTGGGACTTCATGGTGAATGAGGTGAAAACCAAACAACATCTTGTCGATGTGAAAGCAAATGTGAAAAACTCACAGTTTGCTACACCACTGTTTGAGTTCTCTGGTGCTTGTACTGGTTGTGGTGAGACTCCATACATTAAATTGGTCACTCAATTGTTTGGTGATCGTCAAATGGTTGCAAATGCTACTGGTTGTACCTCAATCTACTCTGGTTCTGCTCCTTCTACACCATATACTACAAATGACGCAGGTCATGGTCCAGCATGGGCGAACTCACTGTTCGAAGACAATGCTGAATTCGGTATGGGTATGTTGATTGCTACTGACAAATTGCGCGACCGTGTTCAACGCAACATGGAAGAGGCTATTGCAGGTGGTCAAATCAGCGAAGAGTTGGCAGGTCTGTTTACAGAATGGATTGCTAAGCGCGAAGATGCAGATGCAACAGTAGCATTAACTCCACAAATCGTAGCTTTAGCTAGTCTTTCTGAAGTTCCTCAGTGTAAAGTGGTCATTTCGATGAAAAATCAATTGATTAAAAAATCACAATGGATCATCGGTGGTGACGGTTGGGCGTATGACATCGGTTTCGGTGGTCTTGATCACGTGATTGCTTCTGGTAAAAACGTAAACATTTTGGTAGTTGATACCGAGGTTTATTCTAATACTGGAGGTCAATCTTCGAAATCTACACCAATCGGAGCAATTGCAAAATTTGCTGCTGCAGGTAAACAAATTCGCAAAAAAGACCTTGGTCTGATTGCTACAACTTATGGTTATGTATATGTGGCTCAAGTAGCGATGGGTGCAAATCAGGCTCAAACGCTGAAAGCATTCCGCGAAGCAGAAGCATACAACGGACCATCGTTGATTATCGCTTACTCTCCTTGTATTGCTCACGGATTGGTATTCGGTATGGGTAAAGCACAAGAACAAACTGAAAAAGCAGTTGAATGTGGCTACTGGCAAAACTGGAGATACGATCCACGTCTCGAAGCTGAAGGCAAAAACCCATTGACCATCGACTCGAAAGAGCCTAAATGGGAGTTGTTCGAAGACTTCTTGAAGAGTGAAGTTCGTTACACTTCTTTGGCAAAACAATTCCCTGAAGAAGCGAAAGAACTCTTTATCGCTGCTAAACAAAATGCAATGCGTCGTTTTGCTAACTACAAACGTATGGCTGAAAGCGACTGGACTATTGCTCCTGTTGAATAAGGATTATCCATATAAAACAAAAAAAGCTCAATCGAAAGATTGGGCTTTTTTTGTGGGAAAAATCAAAGAAGAAGAAGAAAAGATGAAGTTCTTTTCGCTATAAAAACAACTCACACCACGCATCAAATCGTTTGACATGATGGGTTCCATATTTTTCCATGCTCTTGCGAATCTTTTCTACTGATTTCTCCACGCCAGATCTCGACTTAGAATAAAATTTATCAGAGAAACATATCAATTGCTCTTCGATGGAGATCGGTTGCATATCACGCAGCGGAATTCCTTTATTAATATGTAGAATATCGGTAATTGAAAGTCCAGTGCCGGTATGTCGCTCACAAACCAAAGCATGCTGTGGATAGCCCTCTGCTCTCAACAAATCGCTACCAAGGTAACCGTGGCAAATGTATGGACGGTCGCCAAAGCATCCTATACTTGGTGCATGTGTGAGAATCATACCTATATCGTGCAGCATCGAAGCCTGTTCCACAAACGGCAAGTCGATATGCAATTCGGGATGACACAACGCAAGGTGAACCGCCTTATCCGCCACCAATCGGCTATGATCGATTAAAATGGGGTATGCAACACTATCTTCGGGGTAATATTTTTTGATTATCTCAATCGGATCCATCGATTAATTGTATTTTTGCTTCACAATATTACAAAATAATTATGAAACGAGCATCGCTCTGCATCACATTCGTATTGATTACATTATTTATAGGTAAGGCACAAACGCTGCAAACCGGAGCCGACCGATTGATGAGCAATTGCAAGCAATTAACTAATAAACGCATTGCACTTGTTGTTAATCAAACATCGGTGGTTGGGGTAAACCGAACACTTCTGGTCGATACACTTTTGGCAAATGGAATAAATGTAAAACTGCTTTTCGCTCCCGAACATGGATTTCGTGGAACATCCGATGCTGGCGAAAAAGTGATCAATAGCATCGATTCGAAAACTCAGCTTCCCATCGTATCGCTTTATGGCAAAAATAAAAAACCGAGTGCCGAACAACTGCGAGATGTTGATGTTGTAATTTTCGACATTCAAGACGTTGGAGCGCGTTTCTATACCTATATCAGTACGCTCTATTATGTGATGGAAGCTTGTGCCGTACAAAACAAACAACTGATTGTGCTCGACCGCCCAAATCCGAACGACATCGTGGCAGGTCCTATGATGGAAGATTCGCTTCGTTCGTTTGTAGGCATTGTGCGTATTCCGTTGCTACATGGCCTCACTATTGGGGAGTTAGCATTGATGATTAACGGAGAACAATGGCTTAATTCGGTTAACAAGCATTGGCCGCTCCAAATCATCGAAATGAGTGGATGGCAACATCATCAACCCTATTCACTTCCCATCAAACCCTCCCCCAACCTGCCGAATGATCAATCGGTTAGACTTTATCCCTCATTATGCCTATTCGAAGCAACAGCTATGAGTGTGGGACGTGGCACTGCTTTCCCATTTCAGGTCATTGGATATCCTGACCCCAAAATCGGAACATTTACATTCACACCAATTTCGCTACCAGGTTTTGAAAAGAATCCATTACAAAAAGACAAACTTTGCTATGGTATTGATTTACGTCAAGAAACTATCGAAACTGGATTTATGTTACATTACTTCATCGAATTCTACCAGAAATCGGGTTTAGGAGAGAAATTCTTCACTTTACCACATTTCTTCGATCAACTGGTGGGGAACTCAACAATTAGAAAAATGATTTTGCAAGGAAAAACCGAAATGGAGATTAACAACGTAGGGCAGAAAGAGTTAACCCAATACAAGTTGATGCGAAAAAAATATCTACTTTACAAAGAATAGCCAATAGGTCAAAAAACCTTCCATGCAAAGGATAAAAAGAGCCATATATTTTTGGTGAAACTAAATTTTAATGTAATTTTGCTCACCCAAAACAAAACCAACATTTTTCGACTCGGTAGCTCAGTTGGTAGAGCAATTGACTCTTAATCAATGGGTCGAGGGTTCGAGCCCCTCCCGGGTCACTTATATTTCCACGTAAACAGCTGATAATTAAAATATTATCAGCTGTTT
>JBAXGL010000049.1:0-12940 GCA_037139375.1 Bacteroidales bacterium
TCAATCAACTGATTTCCCACAAAATCTGCTTTCTGTGCTTCTGTTTTAAATTTCGTATTTAATATATTAGGGAAAAAGAATATTTTCAGGATAAAAAACATGATAAATAGCTTGATTCCGATAATCAGCCAAAGTGTTTTCCCAAGTTTCATACTTTTAAATCCATCGATGTAGAATCTATAAACGGTATAGAACGGATTTTTCATAGTTTTTGAGCAATAATTATTCAGAAAGCAACACGAATTTGATTTTGAGATAAACAAACTATCGAAATCGCTGTTGTATTTTTGTATTCGACTGTTAGTGCAAAAAACATCTCTTTTTTGAGTAATTTTATCCAATCAATTCATAATAAGCCTTCTACTATTTTTCTTATTTAGAAAGTAGAAACAAATCTCAAAAAATCAAACATATTTTCGCAATAATTAGTATTATTTTAAGAATTGACGAGTACAAATTTAAATTAAATATTTTTTTCTCCAAATAAAAAACGCATTAATTCATCTATTTTGAAAACTAATTTTCAATACTTTATCAAAAGTTTCGCCAAACAACTTCAACACCCTCTGCCTGGGAAAAATGCGCATAAGAGAATGGAATCAGAATATCGACGTATGCACAACGACGAACACAATTTAAAGAACCCCAAACAAAGCGCTGTATTATTTCTATTGTATCCCAACGAATTAGGTGAAACCTGCTCACCATTCATCTTACGGCAAAGCGGGTTAGCCATCCACAGCAATCAGATCAGTTTACCGGGTGGTCGTTTCGAAGAAACAGATGCATCTTACGAAGAGACTGCATTGCGCGAAACGTTTGAAGAAATCGGTGTAAACCCATCTACAGTTACTATTATTGGCAAACTCACCGACGTAATGGTGCCCCGCAGCGGTTTTTTAGTTCACCCATATGTGGGCTATACTTCCGAACGACCTTCATTCACACTACAGACCGAAGAGGTAGCTCATGTGTATGAAGTGAAACTAGCTGATTTGTTTCATCACGAAACCAAAAGCACCTATCACATCTCCGACCATGAGGGAAATCGATACACTGCACCATCATTTCTGATTGAAAATCGTCATCTCTGGGGAGCCACAGCTATGATGATGGCAGAAGTGGAAGAGATTATTTCAGTTTGAATTTAAATAGGCGCTTTAAACTAAATTTATTTTTTCAAAAACAATATCCTGATTTAAATCGTTAATAGAGCGGCATTTCCATCGAACAACCGCTCTAATTATTTAAAATCATTCTACCTTTCTAAATTAAGGCAAAAAAGAGACAAAATGTGATGCAAATTGCTATTTAATTACACTAGAAGAAAATATTTTATTTATATTTGCAAACATACACCAATAAATTGATAATAAGATGAAGCCCATTTTCGACATTGAACTGATTAAAAAAGTACACAGTAATTTCCCTGTTAAAGTTAGCAAGGCAAAACAAATCCTCAATCGTCCACTCACGTTGAGCGAAAAAATACTCTATTCGCACCTGTATGACAATTCAGATGTGCAACCTTTCGAAAGAGGGAATGCTTACGTAAATTTTGCTCCAGACCGTGTTGCGATGCAGGATGCAACGGCTCAAATGGCTCTCTTACAATTTATGAATGCAGGTCGTCAGACCACTGCTGTACCTTCTACAGTTCATTGTGATCACCTCATTGCAGCCGAAGTGAATGCTGCTACAGATATGGCTTTTGCCACCAAAACAAACAAAGAAGTGTATGATTTCCTTCAATCAGTTTCTTCAAAATACGGAATCGGATTTTGGAAACCAGGTGCAGGTATTATCCACCAAGTGGTACTCGAAAACTATGCATTCCCAGGCGGAATGATGGTCGGGACCGATTCACACACACCCAATGCAGGTGGTTTAGGTATGATTGCCATCGGTGTAGGTGGTGCTGATGCTGTAGATGTGATGGCTGGCATGGCTTGGGAACTTAAAATGCCGAAAATTATTGGTGTTAAATTGACTGGAAAACTCAACGGATGGGCTTCACCCAAAGATGTTATCCTGAAATTGGCTGGAATTTTGACCGTTAAAGGTGGAACAAATGCCATTATCGAATATTTTGGAGAAGGAACAGAATCAATTTCTGCAACGGGTAAAGCAACCATTTGTAATATGGGTGCTGAAGTTGGGGCAACCACTTCTGTATTCCCTTACGACGAAAAAATAGCTGCTTACTTGGCGGCAACAGGTCGACAAGAAGTGGCTGACTCTGCTAACTCGGTAGCAGACTACCTCAAAGCAGATGCTGAAGTGGTAGCTAGTCCTGAAAAATACTTCGACCGTGTCATCGAAATTAATCTAACAGAATTAGAACCATACATCAACGGGCCTTTCACTCCAGATGCTGCAAATACAATCTCTGAATTTGCAAAATTGGTGAAAGAAAACAACTACCCACAAAAAATGGAAGTTGGTTTGATTGGTTCATGTACCAACTCTTCGTACGAAGACATGAGTCGTGCAGCATCCGTTGCGCGTCAGGCAGCTGCCAAAGATTTGACAGTGAAAGCTGAATTTATCATCAATCCGGGTTCGGAACAAGTGCGCTACACTGCTGAACGCGATGGCGTATTAGCTGATTTCGAGCAAATAGGTGGTGTTGTGATGGCAAACGCTTGTGGCCCTTGTATTGGTCAATGGAATCGTAAATTCGATGTTCCAGGTCGTGCAAACTCAATCGTGACCTCGTTCAACCGTAACTTTGCGAAACGTGCTGATGGCAATCCAAATACTCACGCATTTGTAGCTTCACCAGAATTAACGACTGCGTTGACTATCGCAGGAGACCTCACATTCAATCCTTTGACTGACACTTTGATTAACAACAAAGGTGTTGCGGTGAAACTAGACCCTCCAAAAGGAGACGAATTGCCACAAAAAGGCTATGCTGTAGAAGATGCAGGATACGTTGCTCCGGCAGCCAACGGTGGCGAAATCGAAGTGAAAGTAGCGACAGATTCTGCTCGTTTGCAATTGCTTCAACCATTCGCAGCATGGGATGGCAAAGACTATACCGACCTTCGTCTGTTAATCAAAGCAAAAGGAAAATGTACCACCGACCACATTTCGATGGCAGGTCCTTGGTTGAAATTCCGTGGTCACCTCGAAAATATCTCCGATAACTTGTTGATGGGTGCGATTAATGTTTTCAACGACGAGGCAAACAAAGTATTAAACAGCAAAACAGGTGAATATGACAAAGTTTCGTCTGTTGGTAAATCATATAAATCAGCTGGTATTGGTTCAATCGTTATTGCAGAAGAGAACTACGGCGAAGGGTCATCACGCGAACACGCTGCGATGGAGCCACGTTTCTTGAATGTGAAAGCTATTATTGCAAAATCATTTGCCCGTATTCACGAAACCAACTTGAAGAAACAAGGTGTTTTAGGATTAACTTTTGCAGACAAAGCTGATTACGACAAGGTATGCGAAGACGATCAATTCTCAATTCTTGGGTTGACAACATTTGCTCCAGGTAAAAACCTGACAGTAGTGCTGCATCACAGCGATGGTACCACCGAAAGCTTCGAAGCATTGCACACTTACAACGAATTGCAAATCAAGTGGTTTGCTGCAGGTTGTGCATTAAATCATATGGAATAGTGTCAAAATACAACTCAATTTTGCAGAAGAATTGACAAATCAACTAAAAATATTGACAAATTGATATCAATCAAAAAAAAATAGTTATTTTAGCAACAAATTAACCCAAATAATAAGATGAAAAAGGAGTATATGATTTACAAATTATCTGAATCGATTAAGCAAACTGCTAATATTGATGCTGAATTATTTAAGAGTTTAGGTGTGAAACGCGGGCTGCGCAATGAAGACCACTCTGGCGTTTTAGTAGGATTGACCAAAGTTGGCGACGTAGTTGGTTACGAGCGTCTTCCAGAGGGAGGTCTACAAGCCGTTCCAGGTAAACTGATTTACCGTGGTATCGATGTGGAAGATCTTTCAAAAGGTGTACAGAAAGAGGATCGTTTCGGATTTGAAGAAACTGCTTATTTGTTGCTTTCTGGTGAGCTTCCCGATAAAGAAGAGTTGACAACTTTTAACAAAATCACCAACGAATTACTCGCATTAACTCAAGATGAAAAGATGAACATTCTTTTCCTCAGAGGTAGCGATATTATGAATATTCTAGCTCGTCAGGTTTTGGTAATGCACGCTTTCGATGATAACGCAGATGATAATTCACGCGAGAATCTGGTAAAACAATCTATCAGCCTGATTGCTAAATTCCCAACCATCGTGGCTTATGCTTACCACGTAATGCGTCACAACCAACAAGGCCGTTCGTTACACATCCGCCATCCGCAAGATGGTCTGTCGTTGGCAGAAAACTTCTTGTATATGTTGAAAGGTCCTAACGGCTACACCGAATTGGATGCAAGAGTTCTTGACTTATCCTTAATTCTTCACGCAGAACACGGTGGTGGTAACAACTCTACTTTCACAGTACGAGTAACCAGCTCGACAAGTACAGATACTTATTCAGCCATTGCAGCTGCAATCGGCTCACTCAAGGGCCCTTTACACGGAGGTGCAAACATCAAAGTGTGCCAAATGTTTGACCACTTGAAAGTGGCCATCAAAGATTGGACGAACGATGCTGAAATCAAGGATTACTTGATGAAAATATTAAACAAAAAAGTTTACAACAAAAAAGGTTTAATTTACGGTATTGGTCATGCTGTTTACACTATATCTGATCCACGTGCTGACTTATTGAAAGAAATGGCACGCGACTTGGCTAAAGAGAAAAACCGCGTTGAAGAGTTCGACTTCCTCGAAAGACTTGAAGGTTTATCTGTGGAGGCTTTTATGGAATTCAAAGGTAATGCAGTTAACAAACGTGTTTGCGCAAATGTGGATTTCTACTCTGGATTCGTTTATGAGATGATTGGCTTGCCAACAGAGGTTTACACTCCATTGTTTGCCATGTCTCGTATCGCCGGATGGTGTGCACACCGCATCGAAGAACTAAACTTCGAAGCTAAACGTATTATTCGTCCTGCATACAAGAATGTGCTGCCACGTCAAGCGTTTATTCCATTGAAAGATAGATAGTCTTTGAATAGTATATGATAAAATGAGGGAGTGAGATTAATCTTGCTCCCTCTATTATTTTAAACAACAACATGCTTACCATTCTTTATTCCGACGACTATTTTACCGCCATCAACAAGCCTTGTGGCATGCTTGTACACCGTACATCAATAGCCGAAGACGATGACCCTGTAGCATTACAACTGCTCCGCGATCAATTGAATCGAATGGTTTATCCTGTACATCGGATTGATAGACCGACTTCGGGGGTCTTGCTTTTTGCTCACTCTTCCGAAATAACGAAAACACTTCAAGACGAGCTTCAAAAACCAATCGCCCACAAAAAATACACCGCTTTGGTGCGTGGGTGGATACACGATGAAATGACTTCCGACAGAGAGGTAAAAAACGATCGGGGAAATCTGCAAACGGCACAAACAAAATTCATTCCTATCAAACGATTTGAACTATCGATTGCTACTGATCGCTATTCTACTGCTAGATTCTCTATTATTGAAGCGAATCCGACCACCGGCAGATGGCATCAAATACGACAACATCTGGCTCAATTGAGGCATTATATCATCAATGACCGAGTACATGGAGATGGCAAACAAAATAGACTTTTCACTGAAAAAGTAGGCATTCGTGAGATGTTTTTGCATGCTACATCACTACAGATTACACATCCAGTAACAAACGAAAAATTAAATATTGAAGCCCCCTTCCCAGAACATTGGACAAAATTTAGAGATGAATTACCTAAATTTCAAATTCTATGATTGAATTACAGAACATCACAATTACATACGAGGGGAAAGAAGTGCTTCGAGATTTTTCTCTTCAAGTAAATGAGTGCGAAACCGTCTGCATATCAGGCAAATCGGGATGTGGAAAATCGTCCATTTTAATGGCTATTTTGGGTTTTATCACACCATCAACTGGAAGTGTATTATACAACAATGTTGCATTATCAGCCTCAACTATACTATCTTTTAGAGAAAAGACGGCTTATCTTTCACAAGATATTTCGTTTCCATATCGCACGGTGAAGGAGTTGATAGATGCACCATTCGAATTTAAAGCAAACCGACGCAACAGACCATCAAAGGAGAATATCATTTCCACTTTTGCTTCGCTCGCTCTTGCGAAAGAAATCTATAGTAAAGAGTTAAACGAACTCTCTGGTGGAGAGAAACAGCGCGTAATGCTGGCACTGATAAAGCTACTCAACAAAGATATTTTGTTACTCGACGAGCCGACCTCTGCACTCGACCAAACCTCTATTGCTCTAGTATTAGGCTTTCTAAAAGAGATGGAGGATAAAACCATTATCATTGTTTCGCACGATGAGCAATTTTCACAGCATTTCGACAAACAAATAGTGATAAAATAAAAAACGCATATATTTAAGCCTGTAATTCGTTGAATTTTCGCAAAGGTTCGAAAAACTAAAATTAGAAGTATGGACATTTCTCTTTCCCAATTGTTGATAGGTTACTTACTGTTATTGATCCCTATCTGGCTTTTATACAATTATAAAACTGGATTGGTCAAAGACACATTGTTATCAGTCACCAGAATGACCATTCAGCTTTTCTTGATTGGCATTTACCTCGAATTCCTTTTCCGGATCAACAATGCGTTTATCAATCTGGCGTGGGTATTTATTATGGTACTTGTCACTGCCTTCACCGTAGTACGACGAACTAAGCTATCTTTTAAATTACTGTTTATCCCCATTTCAATTGCTATTCTAATTTCAACAATGCTAGTTTCAGGATTCTTTTTTGTATGTGTTCTTCAGCTATCATCGGTCTTCGAAGCACGATATTTTATTCCAATATGCGGAATGATGCTTGGTAATATGCTCACAGCAGGTGTGATCTCTCTCAATGCATTCTACAGTGGAATTCGCCGCGAAAAAACCCTCTATTTATTCTCAATGGCTAACGGAGCAACCCCTTCGGAAGCACAGCAATATTTTTTGCGCGATGCAATTATCAAATCAATTAATCCAAACATTGCTACAATGGCAGTCATGGGATTAATCTCATTACCAGGCACCATGACAGGTCAAATTCTGGGAGGTAGTTCGCCATCGGTTGCCATCAAATATCAAATCATGATTATGGTTGCAATCTTTTCCTCATCCATCATTTCAGTGATTATCACCATTTTACTTTCTACACAAAAAGCTTTCACTAAAAATGGTGTTATCAAAAATAGCATCTGAGAACTTCTGAAAGGATACATTTTCCTCAAATTTATTTTACTCAAAACTTGTAACACTTTCTTAACATCATTGTAATATAGCTTATCTACATTTGTCTTTCATCTAAAACCATTATGCTATGAAAGACATTAACGCTAAAAAATTAAGCAACTCCGATTTAGATCGGCTCGCAGGCAGTTATGTTGATATTATTGAGCAATCTGGCATCATTGAATTGCGTGGATACGATGATTTTCTGAATTTATCAGCTGCACGAAAATCATTCCACGACGAAATGAATGACACGACAATAACTGAAGTTGTTTCACAAAGGTTCAAACTAACAGCCGCTCTAAAAAACATCTACAGTAAAATAATTGCGATGGAAATCGAGACAAATAGTCCACAATGGAGCAATTTATCACAAAAGATTTTTGAAAACAACGAAACATTTAGCTACGAATTTTAAATTAATTGATATCAACTCTTTAGCGAGAATTTTCACACGAAAATTCTCGCTTTGTTTTGGTGTATATTGAAGTATGTATGCCAAATTATGAATTAACACAAGCATAATTTGGGTTCAGACATTTATTTCTTTTGAAAATGTATTACTTTTGCAGCCGTTTAAAGTAGAATTATTCTAATTAATCGATAAACTGAGCACATTAATAAAACTGAATAGTATGATTATTAAATCGAGAATGCGTGGATTCATAAGCTTAACAGCACACCCCACTGGATGTGAAACAAACGTAGCTAATCAGATTGAATATGTAAAATCAAAAGGTAAGATTGACAGTCCAAAAAGAGTTTTGGTTATAGGAGCCTCCACTGGGTTTGGTTTAGCTTCGAGAATCACCAGCGCATTTGGCTCAGATGCAGCTACCATTGGTGTGTTTTTCGAAAAAGAACCTCAAGAAGGCAAAACTGCCACTGCTGGCTGGTACAATACTGCTGCACTTCACAAAAAAGCACGCGAAGCTGGGCTTTACGCCAAAAGTATCAATGGCGATGCCTATTCTAACGAAATAAAAGCTAAAACCATCGACCTGATTAAAACAGATCTTGGTCAAATTGATATGGTTATTTACAGCCTCGCCTCACCTGTTCGCACTCATCCGACCACTGGAGTCAGTCATCGCTCGGTACTGAAGCCGATTGGCGAAGGTTACAGCAATAAAACTGTTGATTTTCACTCTGGAATTGTCTCTGATGTGTTTATTGAAGCATGTAACGAAGAAGAAATACAAAACACCGTTGCTGTAATGGGTGGCGAAGATTGGGA
Source organism: Bacteroidales bacterium (assembly GCA_037139375.1). Lineage (GTDB taxonomy): Bacteria > Bacteroidota > Bacteroidia > Bacteroidales > UBA7332 > CAXXIC01. Next base: position 8,592 of record JBAXGL010000049.1, read on the forward strand.
GATGTGGATTGATGCACTCCTCCAAGCAGATGCCTTAGCAGACCATGCTATCACATTAGCCTATTCATATATTGGTCCCTCAGTGACAGAGCCTATTTATCGAAAAGGCACTATTGGCAAGGCAAAAGATCACCTCGAAGCCACAGCAGTTGCTATCACCGATAAATTGAAAGCAAAAATGGGTAAAGCCTATGTATCGGTCAACAAAGCCTTAGTTACCCAAGCCAGTTCTGCTATCCCAATAATCCCGCTCTACATTACCATTCTGTATAAAATAATGAAACAGAAAGGGATACACGAAGGTTGTATTGAACAAATACAACGGCTGTATGCCGATCGTCTATTTTCAAAGAATAATGTACCAACCGACGAAGCAGGGCGCATCCGGATAGACGATTGGGAGTTGCGAGAAGATGTACAAGAAGAAATTAAACGATTATGGGAAATAACCAATACCGAATCTCTTCATCATATTGGTGATTTGAAGGGCTATACGAAGGACTTCAAAAACTTATTCGGATTCGGATTTAAAGAAGTTGATTATCACATGGATGTGAATGAAATGGTACAAATTGAAGGTTGATATAATGCAATTTATTTGAAACAAAAGGGCGAAATCATTAAATGGTTTCGCCCTTTTTCTATTAGCATCAATATGCATTCTTTTCACCTCTAACCACATTTACAATTGTCATTACAATTATTTTTATATCGAGCCATAATGACCAGTTTTCGATGTACCATACATCTTTTTCAACTCTCTTTTCCATCTGATGAAGCTCTTTGGTCTCACCTCTGTATCCATTTACCTGAGCCCATCCAGTGACACCAGGTTTTACGAAATGGCGAATCATATAAGTATCAATCAAAGCTGAATAATCCTCTGTATGTTTAAGCATGTGTGGTCTAGGCCCCACAACTGACATATCTCCTTTCAACACATTAATAAATTGAGGGATTTCATCAATATTTGACCTCCTAAGGAAATCGCCAACGATAGTCTTCCGTGGATCGTCCTTCACAGCTTGAAGCTTATCTGCATCTTTGTTCACACGCATTGTTCTAAATTTATAGCAAACAAAATCATCGCCATTCAAACCAGTACGTTCTTGTTTAAAAAAAACAGGACCCTTTGAAGACAACTTAATAGCAATTGCTGTGATAATATACAGAATCGGAAAAATAAAAATTAACACAAAAAGAGCGAAGAAAACATCTAATGCACGTTTAACAAACCGGTTTAATTCATATTCCAAGGGATCATTAAATAAACTTAGAAACGGCACATTATTGATCGTTCTTAATTCAACCTTTCTTTTCAAATATGTATAATAACAAGGAATGATGAAAAAGCGAACTAAGTGTTTTTCTGCACATGCTAGAAGATGATTTATCCTATCACCTTGTGTGTCAGGTAATATACAGTAAACCTCGTCTACATGATGATTGGAAATGTAACTTTCAAAATCTTCAATTTTGCCAAGCAGAGGATAAGTTCCAGTGTTGCTATTCTTACCGTCATCAAAGAACCCCAAAAATCTAAAGCCAAGTGATGGATCTTTAATAATTTTATTAACAATTTCCACGCTACTTCTACCAGCACCAACAACGACTAAACTACGAAAATTTAATCCTTTTTTTCGGATACTTTTTATATAGGTTCTACCTAACACCCACCAACTAAAAACAGCAACGAATTCGGCAACAAAATAGACAATTAGAAAACGGAATGAGATAGCATGTAGATTTAAAAAATTATATATCAGATAGAAAACAACAAAGTGAGCAATCACAGAATAAAATGCCATTCTCATCATTTTATCTATCTCAAAAATACGACGTTCGTGCTCATATTTCAAAATATACGCAATAGGGAAATAGCTAAAATTCAATCCAATAAGCATCTGATTGGCAAAAACTAGCGCATTGGTTGACCGCCAAGGCCAAGGAATATAGAATAATGTTTCGAAAAGAACATTTATAATTATGAAATCCCCAAGAACTACAATTAATGGAATTAATCGAGATTTACCTATTCTTCTTATCATATATCTGTTATTTAAAATTCGAATATAATGTATTTTTATGAAAAAAAGCCATTGAATATAGATTTTAACACTTTAAAAATCATCCTTAAAAGTCAAAAGAATAAATTCAATCAAAAGAAAATCAATTAGCCTCGATCAAATTCATAGGTATTCACATGCGTGCTACTTAAACAAAAGAAAAACAGTGGGGATTTTTGATAAGTCTGGAACCTTACCAATCCATGCTTTTATAGTTTTTGTTTTCACAAACTCACCGTCGCATGTCAAATTAGCAGCAATACAGAGCTTTGTCAATGGGCGACAATTTTTTATTATATCTTCTATCATTTTCTGATTCCGATACGGTGTTTCAATAAAAATCTGAGTTTGATCTTCAGTATAAATTAGTTGTTCTAATTTCTTAATCGTTGCTATTCGGGCTGATGCATCAATAGGCAGATATCCATGAAATGAAAAACTCTGACCATTAAAGCCAGACGCCATCAACGAGAGCAAAATAGATGATGGTCCCACCAATGGAACTACACTCAGCCCTTTACTCTGTGCAATTGCTACCACAACTGCTCCTGGATCAGCAATCGCTGGACACCCAGCTTCAGATAAAATACCAACAGAGTGACCTTTCTGCATCGGTGACAGATACTCCGCAATAGAATCAGGGGAGGTATGTTTATTTAGTTCAAAGAAAACGAGATCATCTACATTTATAGTAGAGTCACATTTTTTCAAGAACCGTCTTGCTGAACGGATGTCTTCTACCACAAAATATTGAAGCGACTGAATAACCTCCAGATTATCTGTTGGAAGCACTTTCGAAATAGAAGTATCACCTAAAGTAACCGGAATTAGATAGAGAGATGGATGCATATCGTTGAATTTCGGACAAAATTACATATTTTTGCTGAAAAATAGGACTATGAATCTGCCAATCACCTTCGTTGAACGTACAAAAGAGATACTTTGTGCAGAGTTTCCCTCCTTCGAAGCATCTTTAAGTGAAAATCCGCCGATTTCGATTCGTCTGAACAAATTTAAAACAACGAATCAACTCCCTTACGAAAAAGTCCCGTGGTGCGAGAGCGGATATTATTTAGCAGAACGTCCTAGTTTTACTTTCGACCCTCATTTTCATGCTGGCTTGTATTACGTGCAAGAAGCATCTTCCATGTTTTTGGAACAAGCAGTCAACCAATGGATTCAAAATCCACAATGTGTGCTCGATCTTTGTGCAGCACCAGGTGGCAAATCGACTCATTTGCGATCAATTCTGCCAGATGATTGCTTATTGGTTTCGAACGAAATTATCCGCAGCCGCTCTCATATATTGGCAGAGAACCTGATGAAATGGGGACATTCAAGCTGTATCGTGACACACAATACGGCTGAAGAAATTGGGCAAATGACTCACCTTTTCGATGCAATAATTGTGGATGCACCATGCTCGGGCGAAGGAATGTTCCGCAAAGACCCAGCATCGATGAATGAGTGGTCTGTACAAAACATAATAAATTGTGCTTCGCGCCAACAAAACATAATCGACGACATTTGGAATGCACTTCGCCCTGGAGGTATTCTCATATACAGCACTTGCACTTACAATCTGGATGAAAACGAGCAGAATATCGTTCATTTTGCATCTAAATACGAAGCTGAAGTACTAAATATCAGCACGAATAAAGTTTGGAATATTGCATCAGGATTGGATGGAAAATTACCAGTCTATCGTTTTTTACCTCACAAAATTAAAGGTGAAGGTTTCTTTCTAGCTGTTTTACGAAAACCCGAAGATGAAACAGTAAGACATTTAAAAGCAAAAAAAAGCAAATCAAACAAGGAGGCCGTAAAAACGCCTAACATTGTGAAAACTTGGTTAATGAATTCGGAAAACTTCGAGTTTGATGTAGAAAATAACCGCATATTTGCATTCCCAAAAGATTTCGTGAGCCAATTATCAATTATCAACTCCTACTGTTACATCGTTCACAAAGGTATTTTGTTAGGCGAAATAAAGGGAAAAGATGTGATTCCCCATCAATCACTAGCACTCAGTTGCAATCTAAACCGGGAACAGACCAAGTCTGCTGAAGTAGATTTTGACACAGCAATTTCTTTTCTAAAGTGCGAAGCACTCTTGTTAGGTGATGATTCACCAACAGGTTATCTTTTAATTACATATCAAAATATACCTTTAGGATGGGTAAAGAATCTGGGAAGCCGAGCAAACAATTTGTACCCTCACGAATGGCGAATTCGATCATCTTATCTGCCAGAAGATATCAAGACATTTTGGTTAAAATAGAG
>JBAXGL010000050.1:0-12835 GCA_037139375.1 Bacteroidales bacterium
TTATATCAGTGAAAAGGCTTAATTTAAAACCATAAATCTTATAGTTTGGGAACATTTGTCTGCATTTATTCTCGCGAAGTAAATTCCATTTTTCATTTCAGTAACATCAATTGAAATGCACTGATTCCCTGAAAGTTGAGTCTCAGAATTATAATTTCTTTTTAACAATCTTCCAGTTACATCAAAAATATCTATACTTACTTTCGAAGTTGAAGCAAGATTGTAATTGATCCGCAATTTATCCTTCACTGGATTTGGATATGCTTTCAATAAGTCAATTTTTGGTTCATTGAGACCTGTTAAGTCACGGTTAAGTGAGATTTTATAAAACTGGTTTACGCCATTAACAACCGTCGAACTTCCCACATTCACGTTATTATAACCAAAATAATTCCCGGCTTTGAAATAGTAATTATCGGTATTGCTATAAAAAGCTGTAGTTAATGTTTCGGTGGTAGAAACTCCATTCACTGTGCAAGTAATTGTTCCATTTTTCATGGTAATTGTGCATGAAACCAAATCGCCCAAAGAAAGACCTGAAGCTAACGTAACACTGTAATTCGTTTTTGCGGCATCGTTGGTTTGCAGAACAGCAATTACACTACATTGTTTCGGTAAATATCCTTTCCAAGTTAATTTAAGATTCTCTCCATTCACCGATACATTGCTGTGGATCTGTCCGATAACCGATTTTGAACTTACCTGATCAATTGCCATTACCCGACATTCAACTGTCAGATAATGTTCTACAGAATCAGTTAAAAGCCAATTGGCACCATTAGTCATCTGTCTTAATTCAACTCGAGGATGACCAGTTGGACCCGTCAAAGGCTGACCGTTGCTAGGTACATTGAAAACCAACGAACCATCCGTAGGGTTAGTGAAAAAGAAATTGCTCGAATATCCATTCATCAAGTCATTCGAGTAAACATCCAATAAACTTAAATTAGAATCCAAGGTTTGAATTTCCCATGCGCTCAAATCGAAATTTGAACCTGGCGGAAGTTGCGGATTTAAGGCTATTGATTTTAAACTTATCAACAAGAAATAATATTGCAAAAATTGTTTTCGCATATCATGCTATTTAATAATAAACTTGCATGATTCTGAATAATTCCCTGCATTTAATCGGATAAGATATATACCGTTTTGTAAATCAGAAATACCGATAGATTGCTTTTCTGATGGATTAATCATAGTGTTTTTGACCAAAGAACCATCCAATCTATAAATTGATAGATTTATTTTGATGTATTGTGGCAATTTATAATTTACCACTAAAGTTTTGTTTTGAGAATTTACCTGAACGGTGAAATTTGAATTTTCTTTGTGTGTCTCAACTCCAGTCGATGTTTGAAGATACGAAGGGCCAACATCAGTAAGTTTCAAAGGACGATTTGTGGCCGTTCCTGGTGCACTAAATTGTTCGCAACCCACATCTTTAAGTAATCTCGAAACTGGTCTTGCCAGACCTCTTATGTCTAAATGCAAAGTATCAATGCTTGGAAGATTCAACATAGCGGGATACGCTGCAGACGCTGCTCCAATTGCAGGACTTGAAGCCGTTAAACCATAATAACCATCAGAATTTAACGCAAGTTTCGGGTCGGTTGATGTCATTCCTGAAGGAATGCTTATTCCAAGCGTCCCTTGATAAATATTACCACTAAAAGTCGTTCCGTTATTTGGATTTGTGAAAATATTTCCGGTTGATTTCACGAAAAGATTGTTTGCCCAAACTCCATTCGTAGCGCCCACTCCACCAAAATCAATATCTCCACATTCTACAAAAGTATTATGTAAAAAATTCACACTATCAAGAACGTGGGTTGTGTTTGCAGTGTAATAAATATATGTTACTGCATTCATAGACCCAGCCACACCAGATTTTTCAAAATAATTATTGTAACAAAAAATATTATTTGCTTCTTTTGGTCTGATACCACCAGAGTTAATAAAGAAATTTCCATAAGCCACATTATAATCTCCGCGACGAAAGGCAAACATCGCATCAGGATTATTATTCATCGTATTGTAACGAAGAATATTTTGTCTTGATTTCACTGAAACTGCTTCACTATCACCCATACCCGTATCTTCAAAATAACAATATTCAACTATTGTTCTTGAAATCATTAGAGAATAAGTACCGTCACCAATTCGAATACACTCATTGCCCCAATCACCACCTTTGCCAGGCATGTGTTGAAACGAACAGTAACGAATGAGATTATTTCCTGGTTTGGTGGCGTTAGGAATAATCTGAAGCATGTCTCCATCACCACCCTTAGATGCCGTACTCACATCGGTTGGTTTGTTCTGAAAATTACAATATGAAACCGTATTATAACTTCCTTCCAATTGTACCATTTTACTGGCCGAATATCCATTGAAATTCAATTGTGTTATCGTATTGTAACTCCCGGTTACAGTCACCACTTTGCCGCCAGCAGTCGTTCCGGACACAAATTGGAAACCGCTAAATGTGTTGTTATTACCTGAAATAGTAATTGCATTTGTTCCATCCAAAAAAACACCGCCTGGTGTTGTGGCTTGAATAGTGATATTTGTTTTAGCAATACTGATAACATTGTTTGTGTAATGTCCATTAGCAAGATTAATGATGTCGCCCGAAGCTGCCGAATTTATTTTGTTCTGTAGATCGGAAATAGAAGTTGCGGTGATGGTTGCAGCTTCAAGATTGAACACGCCCAACAGCGCAAAGTTCAAGATAAATATTGACAATACTGTATTTAATCTCAGTGTAAAAATTGGCTTCATTTTATGATTAATTTTGATGATTTATGAAATGATCCTGATGTTAGTTGAAGTAAATAAACTCCAGATTTCAAGCTAGATGTGTTAAAAGAGAAATAAGTTGATTGGGTTTCGTTCTGTTGATTTGAAATTAACTTTTTAAGAGATTTACCGTTTAAATCGCAAAGGGTCAATTCCATTTTTGAAGATTTGGGCAACGATATTTTTACCTGAACTTGATTTGATGCAGGATTTGGAATAATCTGAAAATCATCATTTGTTTTAGTAGAAATCATAACCGAAGTTGGTAGATTCTTCAATCTTTCAGCCAGTTGTGCTTTAAATAAACTTGGAATGGCAATAATTTTAGTCCCTTTTGATTCGACGATACCAAGAGGATTCGTTTCCCACTGACCCACATTGGTAATCGGTCCAACACAACCAATTGCCCAGTTGCAATGAAAAGATGGCGGATCTTGCACTACAAAATCGGGTGAAGTACAATTCCAAAACATGATTTGTGCACCCGACCATCCATGACCTGATCCTGAATCTGCACGGTCTTGTACCCGAATCTGACCGTCAGTGCTTATGTTGTCAAATAATATTCCGGTCGACCATCGGTGATGTGGACCTATATCAGCATGTTCAAGAGTGGCTGTAGAGTTATAAAAGACATTTGGACCGGGTGTGCGACTGCCATCCACAAAATCATGTCGACCATTGCGAGTAGTGCAATTTTGAACCAAACATCGTTGACCGTTTAAATTAAATGAATATCGCCTTCCACCAGTAATTATCGAAACCGCATCCAACATCGAACAACTGTCTACGGTTACAAAAGCGCCGCCATCATTCACGTTTACACAAGAATATCCAAACCAATAAGCAACCACTTTTTTTACCCAACAATTTTCCACATTATCCATATAAATAGCATTCCAACCGTGGAGTTCGTCGGTCGAAGAAGTGTAAGTTGAAGTCAATTTTAGATTTTCGACCGCACAATTTGAAATTCGTCCTGACGTAAATTTCAAGACAAAGGCATTGGCATAAACCGGATCGATAATATCCATAATTGGTGCATCTAAGGTTAGAATATTTCCCTGAACATTCATGATTTTTCGTTCAAAATTGATTTTATAGGACGAAGCTGTCCAATCTGTAGCCGCAGGATCTATATGTGAAAGCGTATCCATGCCGAGCATGTGAATCCACGCATCATTGGGTTCGCGACGAAAATGCACCCAATCACCCACAGCAAAAGTATGTCCGCTTTCTACAGTGACATTTTTTGTGCCTACAGGCAAAAAAGTATCTGTCACTTTCTTTTGTGTGCTAACTATATCAGTTTTACCAGCACTTCCTTTTATGTTTATCAAATCGTACTGAACTATCCCTGTGGCCTTGAAAATGGTCGTTTGGCCTTCACCTCGTAGCACAATGCCACTTGCCGTAATATTTATAGTGGAGCTCATTTCGTATGTGCCAGCTTTAAAAAGTATTGCACCTCGGATTCCATCTACCAGAGGCATTGCCGCTACTTCATTGATAGCAGTTTGCACATTGGCAACATTATCACCCACAACAGAAGATATAGTTTTTACCACAGGTACAAATGGAATCGCCATCTCAGAATTTTGATAACCTACACCGCTAAAATCGGGAATAACAGTTCCTTTAGAGTCAGCTTTATACGACATCTTACCATTCGCATCAATTGATACCAACGTTGTAGTTTGGCTCCAAATCTGTGACACTCCGAAGGTGAATAAAAAACAAATGTAAGCGATACATTTTTTCATTATTGAATTCTTTTTATTGGCATTTCTTACTCAAATAATATTCATAAGGTGTGACAAATTCACACCCTTCTGAAATCAGAAAATCAATAATTTTTCTGAATTGTTCTAGTTTTTCAGGTGACCAAAGGTTCGGATGACCTTGTAACACCATATAATCGGGATACTTGGATTTAACTTTGGCGTAATTTCCCAGAAAATAGTCGTATTCAGGCTTTCCTGTCCCGTTTTCCATATTTACACGATTATCGAGGTAAAGAATATTGCTCTTTTCGTGTTTTTTCAAGCTGCTAAATATGAAAATCTTGTAATTTTTGTTTTCAGAAAATACTCTTTCTGTAATTGAGTCAGTTGCGTTGTAAGGCGCGCCAAATGAATGCATTTGAATGTCAAGAAGTTTTTTTGTTAACTTATCGGCGTTTTCAAAGTGAGCTTTTTGAAACTCGTAAGTTGAATCTTTAAATTCTGTCTTACTATGATCGAACCCGTGATGCCATATTTCAAAAAGCCTTTCTTCTTTGGCGTTTTTTGCTTGTAAATACGGATTCAATTTTATCAACGTCGTATTGTCATTTCGGTTTGCAATAATACCGAAACTTGCTTTTAATTGTTTCTGAACAAGGAAATCGAATACAGATGAACACTGGCATAAACCATTTTTTACTGAAAGATCATCTAGTTTCAAAATGATTTTCGGAACTGAAAAAATCAGTTTCGAAACCAATACCAAAAATAATACAATTATAAACCGTAATTTCATTTCTTTCTATTTAGACAAATTATTTTCATTGATTTAGATGTGCTACCGACCGAAATACGGCAGAAATAAACTCCATCATTTATCGAATATTTTTTTGAATCAAATGAAACGTTATAAGTTCCGGGCAATTGATTTGCATCAACTAGTTTGGTGATTTCATGTCCATACAAATCAAAAACATATAATTGCACTTTTGTTGCCTGTTCAATTCGGTATTTGATATTCGTTGAACCGATAAAAGGATTCGGATAGTTTTGAGAAAGATCAAAAATGGAATTAGCCTGATTTTCATAAACTAAATTTATTCCTAAAATAAAATCCAAATTTCCAGGGCCGACATCATTCGCCGTCAGCGGACGAACGGTTTTTGTTGAAGATGAAACTTCATCAGCGCCAATATCTGGCTGACTGTCACGCAATTGTCCGTCGACATCGGTGGTTAGAAACGAATATTTCAGCGACGAAGCATTAATTAATGGACTGTTTGCTGACGGTCGGATCAAACCATCCGATTGCAATGACATTAACGGGTTTGTCGAGGTGTTTATGCCTACCGGAGTAGGAATCCCCAAACTCTGTCCGTAAATATAATTCGAAGCCCAGGTCATATGGGTTGGTGCATTCACTTGGGTTATTATCGGTGAAACCACAGTTTTAGCAGTAGCATAAACCACGTTATTTGCAAAAACAACACTGTCGGGTGCCTGAACACTTGATGCATCTCCCTGAATACCAATGTTTATATTGTAAGCACAATTTACAAAAGTGTTATTAGTAACAATAAGATTTTTTATCGGAAAATAGGCAGCAGATGAAGATGTGTCGGATACCGCCCATCCATCTTCGATCGAAATAGCTGTACGGGTGTCTTTCCCTCCTAAATCGGCAAAATAATTATTATAAATCACATGATCCCGACCATGAACCCGAATTCCACCGGTACTTGCTGTATTATTTCCCAAAAAGAAATTTCCATAAACCTGAATACGGCGACCCTGACGAATACAGAGTGTACCTTGATTATTAAGAAAAGTATTGTAACGGATTATATTGTCACACGATTTGTTTGAGATAGTTTCAATTTCGCCATCGCATTTTTCAAATAAATTGTATTCTACAACAGTATTGGAACTAAATAGCGAATTATTTCCGGATCCAATTTTCACAGTTTCTACGCCACTCAAACCCAAATTTGGTCGTCCGGCAAAGTAATTGGAATCAATCCGACAATAATTGGCATCGGGAATATCGCGTGTCAGCTGAAAAACCGGCCCTGAATTTGTTTTACCCGAAAAATAGCAATGATCCATACGGTTGTATGTTCCATACATATTTACCCAAATAATTTGAGTAGTATTGAGTGGCGGATTGCAATTCAAAAAAGAAGTTCTTGTCAACCGGCAATGGTTTGAAAGATTAGAAGAATTGGTACGAAACTGAACTAAATTGCCTGTAGGACTTACCGCTCCATCGAAAAACAATCCATCTACAACCAAGTAATTTCCGCCGATTGAAAGAACTGAACTACCCGTAAAAACTGATTTACCAACCGTTTCGGCACGCAAAACAATCGGAGCAGTTGCTGTGCCGCTTTTTCCGGTAAAATTAAGAACGGCATCTTGCCAGGTTTGGTTAGCCAGCGTGATGGTATCACCAGGCAAAGCAACTGTAAGTGCCGTATTAAAGGCACTTACAGTTGAAACTTTGGAATTGCTGGCTAATATTGTTATATATGCAGTCAGTGAAATAAGAAAAATGAAATTGGTAATTAGTTTCATTTAATCATTAATGATTATTGTTCTGCCTGTTTCTTTTTTGCTTCTTTTTTAGCTTTGTTTTTAGCCTTATCTCCATGTCTTCCGGTTCCGTCACCGTGATCAATAAAGCCACCTTTAGGGTTTAATCTATCCAATTCTGCCTGTAGACTTGTGCGAGCAGCAATTGCTTTTGGGCTTTTGGTGTCGGCTGCAACCAGAATTTCTTCAAAAGGAGCCTTACTCATGTCATATAATTCGCCAGCTTGATTGAGTTTCCAACCCATATTGCGAACCCAATAATTATTTGCTAATTGCACAAAAAGCGAGTTGCGAGGTGAACCTTTCTGACCATGAAGTTGAGCATTGAAACTTTGTCCATCAAGAATTACATCTGTTGGAAGTTTAGCACCTGCAATTTCGGCAAAAGTCTGTAAAAAATCTGACGAACTGATTAAATCGTTGCATACTTTTCCTTTTGGTGTAACACCTGGCCAATATACAATCAGTGGTTCTAAGCTTCCACCCTCTTCCATCGATCCTTTTTGCCCTATCAATCTGCGACCACCAATAGTTGCACGATCGGATTTACCTCCAGCAGTTCCATTATCGCTAAAGAAAATTAAGATAGTATTGTCGCTTAGCTTTAGTCGGTCGAGTTCGTTTCGCAATTGACCTACTAGCTTATCCATGTAAGAGATATTATCGTAATAATAATCGTTGTTATTTTTACTATCTGGTGTTCTAGTTATTTCACCGTGCACATGGGATAGTGGATAATAAGCAAAGAATGGTTTATCTTGATTTTTTGTCACAAAGTCCACTAATTGTTTGTGCATTAAATCAGGCATATATTCACCTTCTTTCAAGACCAAATCAGTTCCATTTACGCGATAATTTTGTTTTTTACCGGGTTCTGTCCAATAGATTCCACTGCCAAAAAAACGCAAGTATTCATCAAATCCAAAATCGGAAGGATCGAGTGGGAGTTGTCCCCATTTCCCAATAGAAGTAGATGCGTAACCAGCTGGTTTCAGATATGAAGGAAGCATTTTTTCGGATGATGAAAATACTTCTGAACAAGCATCCTGATTAGTTGCACCCGTCCGAAACCCATATCTTCCTGTAAGAAGTACTGCTCGCGACGGGCCACTTAACGGATTTGCATAAGCATGGGTAAAACGTAAGCCATCACTTGCTAATTTATCAATGTTTGGAGTTTTGTATTTGTCGGCTCCGTTGCATCCAATTTCAGCATAACCTAAATCGTCAGCTAGAATGAAGATAATATTTGGCTTTTTAGGTTCATTTTTTGTTTGAGATTGAGCATTACCAGCAAACATTCCAGCTACAACCATACCGGCAGTTTTTAATAAATCGACATTTTTCATTTCTGTTGAGTTTTAAATTCAATTATAATATTAAACAAAGGTATTTTACTTAGATTTTTCACTACATGAGTTATTGGCTCAGCAAATTTTACACTATTCGGAACTTGAATGCCACCTCCTGGAGTTCCATTTGGATGGAAGCGAGGATCAGTAAGTTGCACTTCGTTGAGTCTCACTACCAAGCGTTGCGAATGGCTATGAAGCTCTCTTGTATCACCAGGGTCAAGACGTTCTTCGAAGATTCGAAATTCATTGTTTTCATATATCACTTTGTTTTTCAATGGTTCAATCCACGTTTCTGGTGATTTTACTTTTGGATGATTTGATTTAATCGAGATTTCAAAAAAATCTCCTTCTATTATTTTGTATCTTTCTGTTGATTGATATACAGATACATCACCACGTTTCAAGTTTTTCTGAAAATGATTGAATTCTATTTTGGTATTGGATAAAGCTACAATAATGCGTGTGTCAAAAATTGAATTATCCTCTGAGAAACCAATAGATGATTGACGCATTACTTTCACATAGTCATTTTCGAGAGCCACTGAATCTTTTTGTGATGAGGCAAAAGTAAATGCATACAGAAAAACAAATAATATAAGGACTTTATATCTCATTTCTTAATTTAATCTGAAAACCTTGAAGTTTTCGAATTGTTGGTGACTTATTGTTGTTCTGAATCCAAAATAACCTTCTTTGTAAGGTGCTTCGTCTTTCAACTCCCAATACAGTTCATTGTTTAAGTAATATTGAATCAAGCTGTTATTGACAATTATTTTGATTGAATATTTTTTGTTGCCAACCAATAAATGTGCAACATCAGAATATTCTTTCAAAACCGGTTTTTCACCGTTGCAGTTGTATTTGCGGAAACGGGTGAATTTATTGTAATGACCACCCACTCCTGCGTAGTATAGATTCAGATTGTCATAGGACGAAAATTTCCCATCACGTTCAATCATTGTCTTAGGATTTAAAGGATCTGTTGCCATCCAAAACACATTCATATCCGAAACCCGATCATTGCTCCCACCTTTATCAATCAGTGTTTCATCGTAAGTTATCATTACATTCCCTGATAATTTTGTTTTAAACCAAATTGTTGCACCCTTTGAACTGACTAAATCTAGTTTTGACTCAATTAGTTTTATGCTTGAAGTTTCGGGGGTTTCAAACTCGGTTTTCCAATTCGACAAATCTGCATTAAAATTATCGGAATATATCAGTTTGCCTGCATTCTCTTTTTGCGAGAACACATGCAAACTGCTTAAAATAAAAATATAAATCAGACTTTTTTTCATGCTATTTTACTCTACCTCACCACTCTTTTTGTCTTTTTTAGGTTTTTTTCCTTTTTTCTCAGGAGTGGTGCTAATCGGTTCGTGCCAATCTGCTAATTTTGAATAATTTGCATACTGGATGTGTTCGCGATTCATTGCCTCAGTAAACATCTTTTTCATCATCACTTCTTCTTTTGCATAGGCTTTATCTCCAATCAGACTTCTGGTTTCCAATGGGTCTTTGTCGTAATCGTACAACTCTTTTGCTACAATATTAGCTTTGCTGTAAGGCAATTCGGCAGAATAAAGGTCGCCAATCCATTCTGTGTATCGAAAACGTTTAGTGCGAATAGTATAACCCATAGCATCTTTTCGGGGATATTGGCTGAATGCGTATTGTCTTAATTCGGCATTAGGGTCTTTCATCGCTGGAATAAGGCTTATGCCATCAAGATATTTCGGGGTAGGAATTCCGGTCAATTCACACAATGTCGGGAAAATGTCAACAAATTCGCATTGAGTCATTGGTTTGATACTTGGCTTCATTCCTTTTACACGCATCAACATACAAGCATGCGTAGCTTGTTCAAAATCAGTGTGTTTATTCCACAAACCGTGGTCGCCTAAATGCCAACCGTGATCGCCCCAAAGCACAACGATGGTGTTGTCCGACAATCCTAAACGATCCAATTCGTTCAATACTTTCTGCAATTGTGCGTCCATATACGATGTAGCTGCATAGTAGCCATGAATAAGCTCTTTTTGTTTATCGACCGATAAATGGTCAAGCTCTGCTTCAGAATAACTGTCGAATTTTGGAATATCGCTATAACTTTTCAATTCACCCGATGTATGATAAGCTAAATCGGGACTTCCTGCAGCCTTATGCTGAAAAGGTGCAATTTGAAACTGATCGCGTTTGTACAAATCCCAATATTTTTTTGGAGCAACAAATGGTAAGTGAGGTTTATGAAATCCAACCGCTAAGAAAAATGGCTTTCCTTTGTCTTTCAACTTGTTCATCAACTTAATACCTTCTTCTGCACAAACGCCATCTTGATAAGTGTTGTCGGGCACATCAGCACATTCAGTAGCAGGACCTTTTTTGCCTTTTTCAGGCGTGAAATTCACATATGTTTCCGCTTTATCATTTACCCACGGTGTTGACCATGATGCACCATCGTGCCCAGGAGCAGCACTTCCTACGTGATAAATTTTCCCAACAGCGGCAGTTTCATACCCATTTTTGATGAAATATTGAGGCATACTCACAGCATTTGGATTCACCTGACGAAAATCAGTAACCAAATCCCAAACTTTAGTTTTATCTGGTCGCATTCCTGTTAGACAGCTGGCGCGAGTTGCACCACTGATAGCCTGTTGAACATAGCAGTTCTGAAATGCCATTCCTTCGTTTGCAAGTCGATCCAAGCCTGGAGTTATTGCTATTTTATCGCCATAAGCAGCAATTAGTGGCTTCAAATCGTCAACTGCGATAAATAATACGTTTGGTTTTTGCTCTTTGGCTTCTTTAGCCAGCAAAACAGATGGTAAAGTAGCTAAACCTAACAATGCGAGGTTGAGTCCTTTGTTTTGAATTAAGTTTCTCATTTTGAAATAATTATTTAGATTTATGTTATTCAACACTAGCTCCAGCATATCGTCCTTTCTTTTCAGGAGTAGTGCTGATTGGGCTTTGGTAGTTTGCGCGTTTTAAAAATGATGTGTATTGAGTGTGCTCTCGTTCCATGGCTTCTTCAAAATATTTTTTCATCAGAGCCTCGTCTTTAACGTAAGCTTTGTCGCCAATCACACTTTTTGTTTCAAGCGGATCTTTTTGATAATCATACATTTCGCGAGCAAGAATATTGGCTTCGCTTAATGGTTTTTCAGCGGAATAATAATCACCAATCCAAACTGTATAGCGGAAACGTTTTGTTCGAATAGAGTAACCCATTGCTTTTCCTCTTGGGTATTGGCTTAAAGAATACTGTCTAAGTTCAGCAGATGGGTTCTTAATTGCTGGAACCAGACTGACTCCATCTAACCAACTCGGTGTAGGGATTCCGGTCATTTCGCATAAAGTTGGGAAAATATCCACAAATTCGCATTGAGTAGTTGGTTTGATATTTTGGGGGCTGCCTTTAACGCCTTTCATTAATAAGCAGGCATGTGTAGCTTGTTCAAAATCAGTATGTTTGTTCCACAAGCCGTGATCGCCCAAATGCCAACCGTGATCGCCCCAAAGTACAACAATGGTATTGTCTGTCAATCCCAACCGATCTAATTCGTTCAAGACTTTTACCAACTGTGCATCCATATACGAAGCTGCAGCGTAATACCCATGAATCAATTCTTTCTGTTTGTCTACGGGCAAATGCTCGAGTTCTTTTTCTGAATAGCTATCAAATTGAGGAATATCAGTGTACATTTTCAACTCTCCTGAAACATGGTAAGCCTCATCGGGACTACCACTTGCTTTATGTTGGAAAGGAGCAATCTTAAACTGCTCACGTTTATATAAATCCCAATATTTCTTAGGTGCTACAAAGGGTAAATGTGGTTTATGAAATCCAATGGATAAAAAGAACGGTTTTCCACCATCTTTAAGTTTTTGCATTAATTTTATACCTATTTCGGCTGCTACTCCATCCTGATATGTATTGTCAGCAACATCGGCGCATTCTGTAGCGGGTCCTTTCTTCCCTTTTTCAGGAACAAAGTTCACATATGTTTTGGCATTATCTTTCTCAAAAGGAATTGACCACGAAGCAGCATCGTGTCCTGGGCCAGCACTTCCTTCATGATATATTTTCCCTGTTGCAGCTGTTTCGTAGCCATTTTGTATAAAATATTCTGGTATACTTACAGCATTCGGATTTACCTGACGAAAATTTGTCACCAAATCCCACACTTTAGTTTTGTCAGGGCGCATTCCAGTCAAACAGCTTGCTCGAGTGGCACCACTTATGGCTTGCTGAACATAACAATTTTGGAATGCCATGCCTTCTCTGGCCAATCGATCCATGCCTGGTGTAATTGCTATTTTATCGCCATAAGCCGCAATCAAGGGCTTCAAATCATCTAC
>JBAXGL010000051.1:0-12656 GCA_037139375.1 Bacteroidales bacterium
GTAATTGATGAAAAAATAGATTATATTCATCAAAACCCGGTAGTTGAAGGACTAGCATTTAAAGCTGAAGACTATATGTATAGTAGTGCTATCGATTATGCAGGAGAAACCGGATTACTCAAAGATATTATCGTTATAAAATAATGCCACACGAAAGGATTCGTGCGGCAGCGGCGAACCGAAAGTTTATGAATATGGCTTTCTGAAAAAATAACGACCATTTGACGGGGGGTTGTAACCCGTGCCCTTTATATATACTGTTTGAAACTGTATATTTGCATAGCAAAAAGAAGAAATCTGTTATTTCTTAAGCAGTTATAAACTGCTTAAATAAAAGGTACAAATCAAAGACATCGCGCCAAAGGGAAATGCAATAGTTTTGTAGAGTCGCAATGCCTTGTATCTTTTACATATTGCGCCAAATAGAATAAAAAAACTACCCAAAACAATTCGCCACATCCCGTTGTTTAATTGCAGCAGAAGCAACACAGCAATCATATAATCTATGCAAAAAGGAGCCTTACTGATAAATCTCGGATCGCCAGAAAGTCCCACACCAAAAGATGTGAAGACCTATTTGGGTGAATTTCTGATGGATAAATTTGTGATTGATATGCCCTATATTCCCCGCGCACTGTTGGTGAAAGGCATTATCCTCAATACTCGTCCGAAGAAGTCGGCGGCCAACTATCAAAAAATATGGTGGTCGGAAGGTTCTCCACTCATTGTGCTATCGAAACGAATGCACAAAAAGGTTGCTGCGCAGACTTCTATACCTGTGGCACTGGCAATGCGCTATGGCAAACCGCCTATGTTGTCGGGTCTGCAAGAGCTGCACCGCCAAGGGGTGAAAGAGGTGATGCTTTTGCCACTCTATCCGCAACACGCCATGGCTACCACGGTGACGATACTCGAACTCGCCGAAGAGTTGCGTCGGAAACATTTCCCGGAGATGAAGTTCAACACCGTTCCTGCTTTCTACCATCGACCCGAATACATCAGTGCGTTGGCTAATTCTATCCAAAAAGAGTTGGCGGATAAAAAATTTGACAAACTGTTGTTCTCTTATCACGGCATTCCCGAGCGACATATACACAAAACCGACTGCACCGAATCGCATTGCAAAATAGACGGTTCGTGCTGCAACACACCTTCGCCAGCGCATGAGTTTTGCTACCGCCACCAATGCTACGAAACCACCCGATTGGTGCGTGAAGCATTGAATTTGTCGGAAGAAAAAGTAGTCACTTCGTTTCAGTCGCGGCTCGGTCGTGCGGCATGGCTGCAACCCTACACCAGCGAAACGATTGAGAAGTTGGCAATAAGTGGCACGAAGCGATTGGCAGTAGTCACCCCTGCATTTGTGTCAGATTGTCTTGAAACACTCGAAGAGATAGGCATGGAAGCCAAAGAAAGCTTTCTCGAAAATGGGGGAGAAGCGTTTTATTCTGTTCCGTGCCTAAATGATAACGAAGACTGGTGCAAAACCATCAGCGATTGGATAACAGCTTGGGGAGTAGTCAAAGAATGAACAGTGATATTGCCGTCTGCTTTAGCTGACGGAAAATTTATGTAAATGTATTTACTTCAAAACCTTCTTAACAAGCTTGATCGCTAGTCCCAGCGGGGACAAACACAAATACCAGACTATCGAAAAGCTGCCGAGTGAGTAGCCCATCCACGAATTTACACAAATAACACAAATGCTCTATGGGCGAGCGAGCGAGTTCTTTTCGATGAAGCATTTTTTGCTTACTTTTTTTTGCATGAAAAAAAGTAAGTCCCGCTGAAAGCGAAATAATGATTGTCGATTAAATATAAATTCGAAGGTTGAGATAATTATCATATCCTATTTATAAGCAATATAAAGTACGGTTTCTTTCTATATTTTTAGCAAAAAAGAGCAGTTGCATTCGCTTATTTGCTGCAAAATAAATTGTTATATTTGTTGCCTGAAAATAATAAGCAGGTTATGTCAAAAAAAGGTGTATTAGTTATTATCAATCCCAATTCTGGTACAAGAATCAAACCCAACATTCCGAAATTGACGCGTTCGATTCTCGATACTGACAAGTTCGACATACAAATAGTAAAGACGGAATATGCCGGTCATGCTGCTCTACTGACAAAACAAGCCATCGAAGACAAATTGAGCTATGTGATAGCCGTAGGCGGCGATGGTACGATAAACGAAATAGCCAAAACCCTTGCTCATTCATCGTTGGCACTCGGTATCATTCCTATCGGATCGGGAAACGGATTGGCTCGACACCTCAATATTCCCATAGACATTCGCAATGCGTTAGAGATTATCAACAGAGAGCGGGTCGAAGCCATAGACTATTGTGTGGCAAACGAACAACTGTTTTTCACCACATGCGGTGTGGGATTCGATGCTCGGGTGAGTTATAAGTTTTCGAAAAGCAGATTTCGAGGAGGGTTCAACTACCTACGCAGTATGATGATTGAATACCTGAGTTACAGACCAGAATCTTACGAAATTCTGATTGATGGAGAGACCACCATCGAAAAAGCATTTCTGATTACTTGTGCCAATGCCTCTCAATATGGCAATAATGCATTCATAGCACCACAAGCCGACCTCAAAGACGGAAAGATGGATGTGGCGATACTTCAGCCATTTACACCATTTGATATTGCCACTATCGGATTGCAACTTTTCACCAAGCAAATAGATCGGAATAGCAAAATCAAAATCATTGAGACAGAGAAAATCACCATTTTAAGACAAACTCCTGGCGAAGTGCATCTCGATGGCGAACCGATGATGATGGACAACGTAATAAAAGTGCATACGGTAGCCGGTGGATTGAAAGTTCTGGTTCCCGAAGGTGAAAAGAAAAAAGAGAGTCCTACGCAACTACTTTTCGAATTGCTATTCCAACAAATAAAATCGTTGCGTAACTATATGGATATTCCGATGCAGTTGAAGTGATTGTCACATTTTCAGATAGAAATGTTTGGTCAATGCGATGTATTCTTCGGAATAGTGGTGGCGTGAGGTTTCTATGATCAACTGACTTGTTTGAACCGGTCTTTCTTCGAGCGAAAATTCAATCAACAGACGTTTGGGTAGTGTGTCTGGCGTTGGCAATACATAACAAATGCGTGCGGGGTGAAGGTCGATTTTCTTTGCTAGATTAGTGATATAAAACTCTTTATCTGCCGGAACAATTAGGCTTATCCGACCGCTGAGAGCCAACAACTCGACCGATTTCTGCAGCAATGTTTCATAACTCAATGTTTCGGTATGTCGGGCACTCGTCCGTTTTGCATCAGGTGGCAAAAGCGATTGTTCGAAAAAAGGGGGATTTGAAACAATTAAGTCGAAACGCAAATCGGTATGATAATGAAGAAAATCGCCACAAATAATCGAAATACGATGGCTCCAAGGCGATGCCGAAACATTTTCAATAGCTTGATTTGCAGCCGAATCGTCTAATTCAATGCCAGTAATATGATCATCAGAACGTTGAGCCAGCATCAGCGATACCAATCCTGAACCGGCACCCACATCGAGTATTGATTTGGCGTTTCTTATTTCGCTCCAAGCACCAATCAACACACCGTCTGTGCCGACTTTCATAGCACATCGGTTGTGATTGACACTAAATTGTTTAAATTGAAAAAATGGATTCGCCATTTTAGAGTTTTATCTGATTATTTGTCACAAAATTACTAAAAAAGAGAAAATATCACCGTAGAAATGCAAATTAGAGGCATTTATGTTATTTTTGGCACGAATATTGAATCTATATTTTGACTAATTATTCGACAAAACAAAAGATTATGGAAATCTACAACAACATATTTTCGGCTGCTTCTGATGAAAATGGCGATGAAATGGTGCCAATTTTCACCGAAATCGAAATCAACAACGATGACGAAAACGTGAAAGTTCCCTCCGAAAACGTTCCCATTTTGACTCTGCGCAATATGGTGATGTTCCCTACCATTGCTCTGCCAGTAACCGTTGGACGCTCGAAATCCCTGAAGTTAATCAAAGAATCGTTTGCTAAGAAACGACTCATCGGTGTGGTTTGCCAAATCGACGAAAATGTGGAAGATCCCGAACAAAAAGATTTGTTCAAAATTGGAGTTATAGCCGAAATATTGCGCATCATTGAGTTGCCAGACAAATCGACAACTGTCATTTTGCAAGGCAAACGCCGATTCGAACTGGAAGAAATCACCCACGTTGACCCGTATTACAAAGGCAAAATCAAATTGATGGACGAAATTAGTCCTTTGGAAGATGATCGCGAATTTCAAGCACTTACGTCAACCGTCAGAGAGATGACGATGAAGTATATGCAGGTGCAGAATGAGATACCTCGTGAAGCGATGATGTTGGTGAAAAGTATGGTTCATCCCAAATTTTTAATCCATTTTATCTGCTCCAACATACCAATTTCGATAGACGAAAAACAGACGTTGCTCGAAATGAACGATTTAAAAGAACGTGCCTATCATTTGATTCGAATACTTTCGCGCGAAACTCAGCTAGAAGAGATCAAAAGTAATATTCAGACCAAAGCACGAGAGGATTTGAGTCAGCAGCAGAAAGAATATTTCTTGCAACAACAAATCAAGACCATTCAAGACGAATTGGGAGGAAGTAACGAAAACGAGATTCGTGAATTTCGCCAAAAAGCAGCCAAGAAAAAATGGTCGGTGCAAGTCAGCGAAGTTTTCGATAAAGAGTTGAAGAAACTGGAGCGTACACACCCTCAATCGCCCGACTACTCGATGCAGGCAAATTATCTGCAAACCTTTGTAAATCTTCCTTGGGGACAATTTACTCCCGATCATTTCAATCTGAAACGGGCACAAAAAGTGCTGGATAAAGATCATTTCGGAATGGAAAAGGTGAAGGAGCGGATTTTGGAACACTTAGCCGTTTTGCAACTGAAAGGTGATATGAAATCGCCTATTATTTGCCTGTATGGCCCTCCAGGAGTGGGTAAAACGTCTCTTGGAAAATCTATCGCCGAAGCACTGAAACGCAAATATATCCGTGTGTCGTTGGGTGGATTGCACGATGAAGCAGAGATTCGCGGACACCGTCGCACCTACATCGGTGCAATGCCGGGACGTATCATTCAGGGAATTCAGAAAGCAGGGACATCAAATCCTGTTTTTGTACTCGATGAGGTTGATAAATTAGGTCGCGACTTCAAAGGAGATCCATCATCTGCACTCCTTGAGGTGTTGGATCCAGAGCAAAACAGTGCTTTTCACGATAATTTCCTCGATGTTGATTACGATTTGTCCAAAATACTGTTTATTGCCACGGCCAACAATGTGAACGACATTCCTCGTCCACTGCTCGACCGGATGGAGATGATCGAAATAAGTGGTTATATTCTCGAAGAAAAAATTGAGATTGCTCGTAAGCACCTGATTCCGAAAGAGATATTAAATCACGGACTCAAAAAAGAGCAGGTGAAAATTCCGAAAAATACGATTGAACTCATTGTTGACAGTTACACCCGTGAATCGGGTGTGCGTGAATTAGACAAAAAGATTGCCAAGGTCATGCGAAAAACAGCGTGTAAGGTGCTCAACGATGAGCTAAAAGAGGCAACAATAACACCCGAAAACCTTCACGATTATTTGGGAATGGTGGAATATACCCACGATAAATACCAAACCAATGAATACGCAGGTGTCGTCACTGGTTTAGCATGGACAGCTGTAGGCGGTGAGATTCTATTTGTGGAGTCTAGCTTGAGCAAAGGAAAAGGATCGAAACTGACACTGACTGGAAATTTAGGTGATGTAATGAAGGAATCGGCTGTTTTGGCACTCGAATACATAAAGGCGCACGCTCAACTATTCAATATTCCGGATTCAGCTTTCGAAAACTGGAATGTGCATGTGCATGTGCCAGAAGGAGCGATTCCCAAAGATGGACCTTCAGCCGGCGTAACGATGGTTACATCGTTGGTGTCGTCTTTCACTCAACGAAAAGTGAAGCAAAATCTGGCTATGACCGGCGAAATCACTTTGCGTGGAAAAGTGCTACCAGTAGGAGGTATCAAAGAGAAAATATTAGCCGCCAAACGCGCTGGTATCAAAGAGATTATACTTTCGAAGGATAATGAGAAAGACATTCGTGAAATAAACGAAATCTACCTCGAAGGGCTTCAGTTTCACTTTGTGCAAGACATCCGACAGGTGATTTCGATAGCACTGATTGACGAAAAAATATCGGAAGCCATCGAAATTGTTTAATAGGTACTTCAAAATAAAGGCTCACAAGATTTGACTATCTTTTGAGCCTATTTTTTTAGATAAAATCATTACCTTTGCGACTTCCAACGCACAAAGCAACAAAAATTATGATCGATTTCAATAAAATGGGAGGATTAGTTCCTGCAATCATACAAGATGAGCAAACGGCAAAAGTGTTGATGCTCGGATTTATGAACGAAGATGCTTATAACAAAACTGTGGAATTGGGTAAAGTAACCTTCTTCAGTCGAACGAAAAACAGATTATGGACAAAAGGAGAGGAGAGTGGTAACTTTCTGATGGTGAAGAATATAGCCATAGATTGCGACAACGATACGCTTTTGATTAAAGTTAATTCCATTGGACCAGTATGCCACACGGGTAGCGATACCTGTTTCGACGAAGTGAACAGCGATCCGATTCAGTTCCTGAAATATCTTCAAGATTTCATCGACAAACGATACAAAGAGATGCCTGAAGGCTCTTATACAACTTCGCTTTTCAAAAAAGGAATCAATCGTATGGCTCAAAAGGTGGGTGAAGAGGCTGTAGAAACGGTGATAGAAGCAACTAATGGCACTGAAGAAGGATTCCTCTACGAAGCTTCAGACTTGGTCTATCACCTCATTGTATTGCTTTCTAGCAAAGGTTATCGACTCGAAGACTTAGCAAACGAATTGAAAAAACGCCATAAAGAGTAGTATAAAAGTTATACGTCGTTCGTTTTACGTGGTACGTTACTCATCACTCATCATTCGTAACTCATAATTAGTAAAGATGGAAGTATTAGTTCATTATCAAGGTGTTGATATCACCTTACAGGGCAATATTATTCTAAAAAATATTGAGTTGGAACTTCGTAAAGGCGAGTTCCTCTATATCATCGGTAAAGTAGCTTCTGGAAAAAGCACTTTATTACAAACTATGTATGCCGAAGTACCCATCGAGAATGGTATGGCAAATGTGTTAGGTTACGATTTGCATCACATCAAGTCAAAACAAATTCCTCAGTTGCGACGTAAAATAGGTATCGTTTTTCAAGACTTTCAGCTTCTTTATGACCGATCGGTTCACGACAATTTATTGTTTGTGCTTAAAGCTACTGGGTGGAATAATAAAGCGGAAATAGAGGAGCGAATCGAGACCGTTTTGGGTCAGGTTAATATGGTGAATAAGGGTTTCAAAAAACCACATGAGTTATCTGGTGGTGAAAAACAACGTATTGTTATAGCTCGAGCTTTACTTAATTCTCCTGAAATTATTTTGGCAGATGAGCCTACTGGCAACCTCGATCCAGAGACCGGTGATCAAATTGTCCAATTGCTACAAAGCATTTGCGAAACAGGTACATCAGTGATTATGAATACGCATAATATGCGTTTTATTAAACAATTTCCGGGCAAAGTAATGGTGTGTGAGAATGAAGAATTCAGTGTCTCAGAACATTCTTCTTTGTAAGTCGATTATTTGTTTTAAATTTGCATGATTTTTCAAAATATATGAATTAATAGATACTTCAGGAATCAATTTGTCTGATACTTCTATAAAAAAAATATAAAGGATAAACGTATGAAGGTTTTAAAGTTTGGTGGAACTTCTGTAGGTTCTGCTCAAAGAATGAAAGATGTAGCCAAATTAATTTGCGATGGTGAAAGAAATATTGTAGTTCTTTCAGCTATGTCTGGTACGACAAATACACTCATTGAAATATCAGACTATCTGTTTAAAAAAAATCCGGATGGTGCTAAAGAAACAATCAACAACCTCGAAAAGAAATATAAGAAGGTCGTTGAAGAACTTTACACTACAGATGAATATAAAAGCAAAACCAACGATGCTTTAAAAGCTATTTTTAATACAATTCGTACATTTACTCAAGACCTTTTCACCTCTTTCGAAGATAAAATTGTATTGGCTCAAGGCGAATTGATGTCAACCGTGATGGTCAACAACTACCTCAATGAAATTGGTGTGAAATCTCAACTTTTGCCAGCACTCGAGTATATGAAAACTGACAAAAATGCTGAGCCTGACATGATCTTTATTAAAGAACATCTGTCGAAGCAATTGGAGGCAACAGCCGATGCGGAACTTTACATTACACAAGGATACATTTGCAAAAATGCGTATGGTGAAATCGACAATCTGCAACGTGGTGGTAGCGATTACACAGCTTCAATAGTTGGAGCTGCTATTCTGGCAAGCGAGGTTCAAATTTGGACTGATATCGACGGAATGCACAACAATGACCCACGTTTTGTAGAAAATACTTCTCCAGTGCGAGTTCTAAACTTCGACGAAGCTGCTGAGTTGGCCTATTTTGGTGCTAAAATTCTTCACCCAACTTGTATTTTGCCAACGAAACTGGCAAACATACCTGTTCGCCTACTCAACACCATGGAGCCTGACGCTCCGGGAACATTGATTTGCGAAGAGTCTGAGCCTAAGAAAATCAAAGCAGTAGCTGCGAAAGACGGCATCACTGCCATCAAAGTAAAATCTGGTCGTATGTTGTTGGCGTATGGTTTCTTGCGCAAAGTATTCGAAATCTTCGAAAGCCACCAAACATCAATCGACATGGTTACCACGTCTGAAGTGGGCGTTTCGTTGACCATCGATAACACCAAAAACCTCTCTGAAATCCTCGACGATTTACGGAAATTCGGAAAAGTATCGGTCGACAAAGACATGGTTATCGTCTGTGTTACAGGTGACTTGAAATGGACAAACGTCGGTTTCGAAGCCAAAGTGGTGGATGCATTGAAAGACATTCCTGTCAGAATGATTTCGTATGGCGGTAGCAACCACAACATCTCGTTCCTCGTAAAGGCAGAAGACAAGAAGCGCTCTTTGCAGGCGTTAAGCGATCACCTATTCAATTAATAGAAATATAAACTGAATGAACGCGAAGGCGCAAACACGCAAAGAATCTGAATAGCTTTGTGTCTTTGTTCCTTTGCGTTTCTTATTTTTAAATACATAAACAAAATGAATACAAAAGGTACATTCCCAACTGATAAATTCGGCGCACTGAGAACGCCGTTCTACTACTACAACACCGATTTGCTCCGCGAAACGCTCGACGTCGTTACCCGCGAATCTGAGAAATACGGCAACTACCACGTGCACTATGCCGTGAAAGCCAATGCAAACATCAACTTGCTCACCATCGTCCGCGACAAAGGTTTGGGCGTAGATTGCGTAAGCGGTGGCGAAATCGAAGCCGCTTTGAAAGCAGGCTTTTCGTCTGACAAAATTGTATTTGCAGGGGTCGGAAAATCAGATTGGGAAATCAATCTTGGTCTCGACAACGACATTTTCTGTTTCAATGCAGAATCAATTCCCGAGCTCGAAGTAATCAACGAACTGGCTGCTGCTAAAGGCAAAGTAGCTTCGATTGCACTTCGCATCAACCCTGATGTGGCTGCCAACACGCACCACTACATCACCACTGGATTGAAAGAGAACAAATTTGGCATCAGCCTTGCACACCTCGACCACGTAATCGATGTATTAGCTTCGCTGAAAAACCTGAAGTTGATTGGACTACATTTCCACATCGGATCGCAAATTCTGGACATGAGTGATTTCAAAGCACTCAGCATCCGCATCAACGAATTACAGGATCAGTTGGCTGCTCGCAATGTCTCTCTCGAACTCATTAACGTAGGTGGCGGCCTAGGTATCGACTACCAAAATCCAGATCAAAACCCGATCCCTGACTTTGCACCTTATTTCGCAACGTTCAACGAAAATCTGCAACTTCGTGACGGTCAGAGTCTTCACTTCGAGTTGGGTCGCTCTATCATTTGCCAATGCGGTAGCTTGATTACGAAAACGCTTTATGTAAAAGAGGGTGTAAACAAAAAATTTGCAATCGTAGATGCTGGTATGACCGATTTGATTCGCCCTGCGCTTTATCAGGCCTACCACAAAATCGAAAACATCAGCTCAGACGAGGCTCTTGAGGTGTACGACATCGTTGGTCCTATCTGCGAATCGTCAGATACTTTTGCCAAAGATTTTGAATTAAACAAAACAAAACGTGGTGACATCATCGCACTTCGTTCTGCCGGAGCTTATGGCGAAATAATGGCTTCGCAATACAACTGCCGCACTTTGCCAGCAGCGTATTATTCGGAAGATTTCAAGTAAACGCATACAATATTACTGTAAAAAGGTGTTCAGATTCGTAATGAGACTGAGCGCCTTTTTTCATTATCATATTTCACAAAAAAAGCAAACTATTTGTTTATATTGGCTAAAACGCCTACTTTCATCGCGAAATTAAAATTCAATCGCTATGAATAAAATTCACTATTTAATTATGTCTTCAATCATCGCATTATCAAGCTGTTCGCACAATAAAGATGAGAAATCGGAAATCATTGGCAAAAGCAATGTAAAGGTAGAAAACGGAATTCTGACACCTGAGATTCTCAACAGTTTTGGACGAATCACCGACATACAGGTTTCTCCTGATGGTAAAAAAGTGCTCTATGGCGTTTCCTATATTAGCGTTAAGATAAACAAAAGCAACCGCGAACTCTTTGTTATGAATGTGGATGGTTCTGAGAAACACCAAATCACCCAATCGCCCAAGAGCGAAAACAATGCCCGTTGGATCAATAACGGAGAAAAAATTGCTTTTCTGTCTTCCGAAAGCGGTTCTGCACAAATTTGGGAAATGAAAGCCGATGGCAGCGACCGAAAACAGATCAGCGATATCAAAAGCGGTGTAGAAGGATTCATCTACTCGCCCGATAGCAAAAAGGTGCTTTTCGTCAACCAGATTAAATTTGGAAAACGGGCATCTGACATTTATGCAGATCTGCCAGAGGCAACAGGTCGTGTGGTCGACGATTTGATGTACAAACACTGGGACGAGTGGGTAGAGCAGATTCCTCATCCTTTTGTGGCTGACATAAAAGATGGAAAATTAGAGAACACCACCGACATCATGGAAGGTGAACCCTTCGAATGCCCCACAAAACCCGATGTTGATTTAGGGAACATTGCTTGGAGTCCCGACGGAAAATCAATAGCCTACTCTGCCCGAAAAAAACAAGGTATCGACTACGCAAAATCGACCAATTCAGACATTTACCTCTATCATCTTGACAGCAAAAAAACGGAAAACCTCACCGAAGGGATGATGGGCTACGACACCAATCCTACTTTTTCACCTGATGGGAAATCGATTGCATGGATCAGTATGGCGCGTGACGGTTACGAATCGGATTTGAAAAGGCTCTATACGATCAACTTAACTGATAAAACTAAAACCTATATTACCGAAGGTTTCGACTTCAACTGCGAAACCTTCGAATGGAAAGCAAATTCATCAGGTTTTTATATGATTTCAGGTAAGATGGGAACTATCCACTTGTTCGATGTCAGTTTGGCAGACAAAAACATCCGTCAGATTACTTCTGGTCAATGCGATTTTCAAGAAGTGAAGCAAGCAGGAAACTCATTGATTGCCATTCAGCACTCGATGTCGAAACCGAACGAAGTCTACGCAGTGAATCCACAAACCGGAGCAACTTCGGAACTGAGTTTCGAGAATAAAGACTTACTTGCTCAACTTAAAATGGGAAAAGTGGAAGAGCGATGGATCAAAACTACAGACGGTAAGCAGATGCTCATATGGGTGGTCTATCCGCCAAACTTCGACCAGAAGAAGAAATATCCCGCCCTACTCTATTGTCAGGGAGGCCCGCAAAACACGGTTAGTCAGTTTTTTTCTTACCGTTGGAACCTTCAACTGATGGCAGCGAACGGCTATATTGTGGTAGCTCCTAATAGACGCGGTGTTCCTGGATTTGGACAAGCGTGGAACGAACAAATCAGTGGAGACTATGGCGGACAGAACATGAAAGACTACCTGACAGCTATTGATGAGTTGTGCAAAGAACCTTTCGTGAATAGAGACAAACTAGGCGCAATTGGTGCAAGCTACGGAGGTTTTTCAGTCTATTGGCTAGCCGGTCATCACAATAAACGATTCAAAGCATTCATTGCACACGCAGGCATCTTCAACCTTGAGCAGCAATACCTTGAAACAGAGGAGCTTTGGTTTGCTAATTGGGATTTAGGTGGACCATTTTGGGATAAAAACAATGCCACAGCTCAGCGATCATTCGCTAATTCACCACATAAATTTGTTGACAAATGGGATACTCCGATTCTTGTTTCGCATGGCGAAAAAGATTACCGTATTCTGGCATCACAGGGCATGTCGGCTTTCAATGCTGCGAAACTGCGTGGAATTCCTGCCGAAATGCTTATCTTCCCCGACGAAAACCACTGGGTAATGCAGCCTCAAAACAGCATTCTCTGGCACCGAACATTCTTTAATTGGTTGAATAAATGGCTGAAATAATAGTTTTAGTGAA
>JBAXGL010000052.1:0-12546 GCA_037139375.1 Bacteroidales bacterium
AAAACAAATCTGAATGAGAGCCAATTCGAACAATATTTATTTGGTTTTTCTCAACGATAAACCAAATAATAAGAAAATCGCTTAGGATATGAGCTTCCATACAGCCTTTGAAATTGCCTTTTAATTCGTGAGTTTTGTATGTAGCAATAGGTAGGGAGCCAGTTTCGGTTAATATATTGAGTGCGGTGACAAGGGGTTTTACCTTTTTAGGGTTGTTTGCAATTTTCTTAAAATCCTTTTTGAATTGCGATGAATAGATTAACTCAAAATTCATTTGCTTAAAGATTTTACCATATCATCTACGCTTTTATATTTTGTTCCTTTCCCATTTTTTAGCTCATTTATGGCTTTTATTGTAGTTTGATTAGGTGTATTCGATTCAGTTTTAATAATTTTCGCACCTAAAGCATCCGCCAAAGCTTCAAATACTTTTTTCGTTTTAGGTGAATCAACTTGAATAGTAAGAGTTGTCATAATTGAGTGATTTTAGACCACAAATATAATGATAAAACTATTACTTTGAAATTTTGATTGGCAATATTATAGGAGAGATATTTGTAATATTAATGGTGAACATTCTCATCCCCAGTCAAACCACGCATAAAACACTAAAATAATAATGTACCGTAGTGGAGTGATCACTAACACATTTTATTTCCTCCCTTTCTGCCACGCGGTCAGTCGTTTCCGCAGAGGTTCGTCGTAGATTTTCAGCGAAACGTATGCGATTGCTAAGGCAATGAGGAGGCAAAGGAGCGCTACTGGCCAGCCTTTCGCTATCGGAATCCGATGATCAATCACCCACACGTTAAACACATAGACCAGCGGATAGTGGGTGATGTAGAGCGGGTAGGAGATTACGCCAAGGAATCGGCAGATTTTGGCAGGTATTGCACGTTTCACCACCCCATTTGCACCGATGTAGACAATCGTCGGAAAGATAAATACCACCGCCACCGCTTCGAACAACCCGTTAGCCAATCTAAACCCAGCAAGTTGTATGCGTGGAAATGCAAAGAGTACGACTAAAAGCAGACTGCTCCAAAAGAAGGCATTGTTTATCTGCGTGGGCTTCTGAATGCGCACCAACAGCAGCCCAGCGAAAAACGGAAATATCAGACGTGTGAACCCAAACTGCAAATGAACGGGGTCGAGCGACCAGCCGCCGTTGAGGTCGTTGGTTTTACTGTTCAGTGCCAGATAGAATACAGCTATGGCAGCGATAAACACAAACAGCGCAAGTGTTCGCTGTTTCCATTTTCTGATCCAAAAGGCGTAGAGTATGTTGGCGATGTATTCGTAGAGCAGCGACCACTGTGGTCCGTTCAGCGGGTGCATTTCGCCCCATCCTCTGATGTCGAGCGACTTGCCAACAGGCAGCAGCGTAAAACCAATCAGCATCACCAGAATGAGTTTCCACACGGGTGTTTCACTAATTAGCGGGAAAACGTCGGGCGAGGCTCCGAAATAGAATCCGATTGCACCAAGGAGTGTGCCGACTATAATCATTGGATGTAGCCGAATCAGCCGTCGGACGAAGAATTCTCTAACAGACATTCGATCCCATCGGTCGTCGTAGGCATGCCCTATCACAAACCCGGAAAGCAAAAAAAAGAAATCGACCGCGAGGTAGCCGTGGTTGAAGTACTGGAGGTAGGCGAAGTCGTAGCTGAAAGGTGCAAGCAGGTGCATCACAACGACAGAAATAGCCGCCACGCCGCGCAATCCGTCTAAGATTTCGAAGTGACTTTTCGGTTCGAGGTTTGCTGTTTGCACAAAGTATTGATTTTGATGAGTACAAAAAAGCCGGACAAGTACTTTATCCGGCTAATCTATTTATTTCCCTTTTTCGATGATCTCTTTACACTCTTCGAATGTCAGTTCTACCGGTGTTTTATCTTTCGGGATCTTGAAATTCTTCTTTTTGTAGGCGATGTAGGGGCCATATCGTCCGTTGAGGACTTCGATGTCGGCATCTTCGTCGAACTTCTTAATCAGTTTTTCGTTCTCCTTTTTTCGTTTCTCTTCGATCAACACAATTGCCTCTTCGAGCGATATCGTCATCGGATCGCCACCTTTGGGTAGAGATACAAATGCGTTGTTGTGTTTCACATAAGGACCGAACCTACCACTGGCAACGGTGACGGTCTTCTCCTCGAAATCACCCAATGTACGTGGCAGTTCAAAGTGCTTGAGTGCCTCTTCGAGGGTAATGGTTTCCATCGAGAATTTTTTGTTGAGCGATGCAAAGAGTGGTTTTTCCTCCTCTTCGGCAGTGCCAATTTGAACCACAGGACCGAAACGGCTAATCTTCACTGCCACCTGACGACCACTTTTGGGGTCGGTGCCAATGATGCGTTCTCCAACTTTTCGTTCTGTTTTTACCGCAGAAGTTGCTTCTACTACTGGGTGAAACGATTTGTAGAACTGGTCGATAGTGACTGTCCATTCTACTTCGCCATCAGCAATGTTGTCAAACTCTTTTTCAACATTCGCAGTAAAATTAAAATCGAGGATATCTGGGAAATATTCGGTCA
The DNA here is from genome assembly GCA_037139375.1 of Bacteroidales bacterium. Taxonomy (GTDB): domain Bacteria; phylum Bacteroidota; class Bacteroidia; order Bacteroidales; family UBA7332; genus CAXXIC01. Next base: position 2,538 of record JBAXGL010000052.1, read on the forward strand.
GGAAGTCGTTCACCACCACTCCGATATTGGTCGGAAATAATTTGCTTTTATCGTTACCAGCAATCTCTGTTTTAGTGACATCGCTGATTTTATTGCTCTTCAGTTTTAATAAATTAAATAAACGTTCTTCTCCTGCTTTATCACCTTTCTCTACATATTCGCGGTTCTGAATGGTTGAGATTGTTGGAGCATAAGTAGAAGGACGACCAATGCCCAACTCTTCGAGCTTACGCACAAGGCTTGCCTCAGAGTAACGTGCTGGACGTTGTGTGAATCTTTCAGTTGCCGAAATTTCTGTAAAAGTTAGCACATCATTGACATTCATTGGCGGTAGTAAGCGCGAATCGCTGTCATTTTCACTCTCTTCGTCAGTAGATTCAAGATACACACGAAGGAATCCGTCAAATTTAATCACTTCACCAGCAGCTACAAATCGTGTTTTTGCTTCACCAAATTTTATTGTTGCAGTAGTTTTCTCCAATTCTGCATCGCTCATTTGTGATGCAATAGTTCGTTTCCAAATCAGCTCATAAAGCTTTTTCTCTTGAGCAGATCCATCAACCTCATGTTTGTCGATATAACTCGGGCGAATGGCTTCGTGAGCTTCTTGCGCCCCTTTTGCTTTGGTGTGATATTTGCGAATTTTGAGATATTTATCGCCCATCGTACTCGTAATCTCAGCTTTGGTCGTATTGATTGCCAAATCAGAAAGGTTCATCGAGTCGGTACGCATATAGGTGATGTGACCAGCCTCATAGAGTCTTTGCGCTACCATCATGGTTTGCGCTACAGAAAAGCTAAGTTTTCGAGCTGCTTCTTGTTGCAACGTTGAGGTGGTAAATGGAGCAGCAGGTGATTTTTTGACAGGTCGTTTAGTGATGTCTTCGATTTTGAAAGTCGCTGCTTTGCATTTCTCCAACAGTGCAATAGCTTCTTCTTTTGTTTGAAGGCGTTGGTTCAGTTCCGCTTTCATTTCGCTGATGTTCCCTTTTTCGTCTTTTACATTGAAAAGCGCAATTACACGATATGCCGCTTCGGTGGTGAAGTTTTGTATATCGCGTTCACGTTCCACAATCAGACGAACAGCTACAGATTGTACCCGTCCTGCCGATAGTGAGGGTTTCACTTTGCGCCAAAGTATTGGAGAAAGCTCAAATCCAACTATACGGTCTAGAATGCGTCTGGCTTGTTGTGCATTGACGAGGTTGTAGTCGATCCCACGGGGATTTTCGATGGCGTGCTGTATGGCTGTTTTGGTAATTTCGTGGAAAACAATACGTTTGGTTTTCTCAGGTGAAAGTTTCAGCACTTCGTAGAGGTGCCAAGCAATGGCTTCTCCTTCGCGGTCCTCATCGGATGCGAGCCAAACGGTTTCAGCCTCTTTCGATAATTTGGTCAACTCGTCAACAATTTTTTTCTTATCGGCAGAAACTTCGTATTTAGGCTTGAAGTTGTTTTGTATGTCAATTCCGAAATCTTTTTTCTTCAGGTCACGGATGTGTCCGTAGCTCGATTTTACGGTGAAATCCTTTCCCAAGAATTTTTCAATCGTTTTCGCTTTTGCGGGTGATTCTACAATAACTAGATTTTTGAGCATAACAGAGTTTAATTTCTCCAATGATGTACGGAAGCAATCGAGATTTTCGATTGCTGTGCTTTATAAAGAGGTAAAGCCAAACCTTTAACGGGCACAAAATTAATTAAAAATCAGTAGGAAAAGCCTGCGCCGAGGACAAAATTGAAATTTTGTGCTGGCATTCCTAGCCAAAGGTCATATTTTTGTAGTAAAATATTGTTCATTTGTGCAAAAGCAGACCACCTTTTGTCGAAAGTATACCTTCCGCTAAGGTTTAGTTGATTGATGGCATTTAGTTTTACGGAGTTATAAACGAGACCATCTTCCAATCCATAACGCCCCGAAGCAAGATAGTAATTAAGCTGCACGTTTATCTTTTCATTCACTTTAAAATCACCGTCAAGCGACATCTCAAACGAAGGTTTGTCCCAGGCTATCGCAGCATCATTCGTTGCATTCGCGAATCCGGTTCGATGATATTGATACTTGTTCAATTTCAATGTAATATCACCTAAATCTTTGAGTTCATATTTAGCTAAAAATCCAACTTTATACTGTTTCGTATTTGTCAGAGCGGCAGGGAAGAGATAGTTCGTGTTTTGAATTTTCCGACTTGAAAAATAATATTCATCCCCAGATTTAAAACCTGTTGATAACTCAACTTCTAAACGGGGAATCACATTCGATTTCAAACTTAATAAGGCATCTAAAGGTGTGAAAGTTTGGTGCAAACTAATGCCTGGATTGAGATATCGGCATTGAACGTCAGTTTCTGAGAATGAGTTCATTTGTGTGCCGCCACTAATGTTTACAAGTGCGAAAAATTTTGGCGTGAACTCCCACAATCCATCTATCACAGGCGCAAAATAGGCTTTCACATGATTATAGAATGCAAATTCACTTTTAAGTCCAGCCCGAATTTTATAGTTCTTTTCCACTAACTCATAATAAGGAGCAAATTTCAAATGACCACTGTTTTGAGGTTGATACTCATTGAGAAATGCTGCGGTATCTTTTGTGTAAATAAAATTATTGAGAGACGTTTCGAGTCCGACTAAAGTCTTTTTGGTTAAGGTTTTCTTGAAATCACCTTCTATAAGCAAGTTATGCTCTTTTGAACCATTAATAGTTGATATTGACCCGCTTTTTTTGTCAAAATAGTTGTATTGAAAACCGGCTGTGTATTCAATCTCACTTCCTTCGACAGAATGTGCATGCGCTTGAATATTAAAAACGTTATTTGTTTGTTCTGTTGAGGCTGAAGGATTAAGAGTTATGTTGCCAGAATAGCCAAAGTAGTTGAAATTTGAATGCGTAAAAGCAGTCGAAGCATCGAGTAGAAAAAGGTCAAACGGTCGACTGTAGTTAAGATTGACCTTCGTATCCGCTGAATATACGCTCTGCTTTTCATCAGTTTGAAGAATTGTTCTATTATCTTTTATCGAACGATGATCAATGGATGCCGAAAGGTGATTCTTTTTGTCGTTCAAAATCTCCATACTGCCATTCAAGAAACTGTTTGCAGGCAACCCCAACCCTAAATTGACGAAAGCTGTTTGTGTCGAATAGTCAAATGAGTCCATTTTTTTCTCAGGAGGTAGTGTATTCCACTGTATTGGGAAAGTGGTATCAAGTCTCGAAAACTGATATTTAATGGCAGCTTTTTCTGTTTTTGGTTCAGTGATTTGTGGCATAATTTCGATACGTGAGGCATCACGAAAAATTGGGTTGAATTCTCGTTCTAGCACTACTTTTTGATTGAAAATCGTATCTTGTTGTGCCGCTTTTTTCTGACTATTTATGGTATGAGTTGTAAATATCAGAATGAGTGAGAATGCGATTGATTTCTTCATTGGTGTTTTTTGAATATGTTTTAGAAATTAATTTACTTCACTTTCAACATTCTTTCATCAATCATTGTTTCAATCTCTGGATCGTGCTCCTTGTAGTTGTTTTTTAGACTAAGTAGGTATTGTTTGGCTTGAAACAAATCGTTATTTTTGATATAAATATCTGTCAACAAGATAAAACTTCGTGCCAACCAATGTTGATGAGGAGTTCCTTTATCGATGTAATCGAAAACCTCTGTTTCAGCTTTTTTGTAATTGTCTGATTGATAATAATACTCAGCAAGTAAAAATTTAGCCTCTGCTCCTTTTTCATTTCTGGTGTCTGCAGCTAAAACAGATAAGTCATTCACTAAATTATCAGTTTTTTGCAATGCTATATTTGATTTTGAACGAAAATACCGAGCATTGGCTTTAAGCTCGGAATCACTTTTGGGCTCTTCTATAATTGAATCTGCGATAGCGATCGTTTCTTTGAATTTATGAATTGCCCAAGTGCATTGAATCAATTTCCCCCAAATTTCCGAACGCTTCTTATTCATTGCAATTTTCTGCGACAATAAGTTGTATAGTTTATATGCGTTATTGTAGTCACCTTTTGCAAATGAAATATTTGCAGAATAGGTCAGAGCTGTTTCTGTGAATTTATTGTCAGGTTGCGTAAGTATTTTAGTTAAGTAAATTGTGGCAATTGAGTCATTTTTCTGGTCTAAGTAACTCATTGCCAGGTAATAGTTGGCGTAAAGAGAAAAAGCACCTTGTGGAAAAGCTTTTAAGTAATCCGAGAAATTGCGCAGAGCATCCTTCTTGTTCCCTTTCATGTAATTTTTCTCGGCACCGAGATACATTAGAGAATCCTGTTCGGTGGTAGAAAAGTTGAATTTTCGATTGAGCGTTTTCAAGAATTGAGCATACTCTGAAATCTGATTTTGATCTTTGTAAATCCGTTTCAAATCTTCGTTTGCTACATTGGCTTCATCACTTTCGGGAAAAGTGGTAAGGGTATATTTGTACCATTCAATAGATTTTTTAATGTTGTTCAGCCCTAAATAAACCATTCCAAGCTGCACAGCAGCGCTTGGTATCAATCTGCTTTTAGGGAAATCGCTGATGAGATTTGAGTAAGATTCGATTGCCACTTCTTTTTTGTCGATTGCTTGATAGGTTTGCGCTTTCATGAAAAGTGCTTGGTCGCGAAACTCTGACTTAGGGAAATCAGAAAGGATTTTGTCTAATAATTTTATTTCCGAGTTGTATTGTTTTTGCAAACTAAAGATTTGAGCTTGTTGAAATAGAGAATAGTCTGCGTTAATTTCTGAAGTTTGTGCCGCCCGAGCATAATATTTTTCGGCAATAGCATAGTCTTTCAGATAATATCTGCAGTCGCCCAAACGGTTGAGTATATCAGCTGTCAAAACCGGATTTTTTTTAAACCCAATTGCTAATGCTTTTTCAAATGTTGACTGGGCTTTATTGATGGTCTGTGTCTTGAAGTAGGTATACCCTAAGTTGTAAGTAGCTACAGTTTTGGCTTCTTTGTTATTGCTTTTCGTTTTGCTCAAATAACTTTGAAAATCAGATGCTGCATCGCTAAATTTACTTTGACGAAAAGCTATTTCTCCACGTAAGTTATGCGCATCAGCTATATTTTCATTGTCAAAATCCCCCATTTCGATTGCTTCTGAAAGCCTTTTTCTGGCGTTGTCAACTTTTCCATTGATTAGCTCCTGAATGCCAATTTGAAGTAAGATTCGTTGTTTGGCACTCAGTATTTTTAAGCTTGGATGTTTGATTTTTTCGATAGATGCCAGCACAGTTGTGAAGTTTTTGGATGTCATATAGACTTCAGATAAACAACTACTTATCTTGTCAACTTCTTTTGAGTCAGGAAAACTGTTGAGGAATAATTCAAAAATTGGAACCGCCTCGTTGAAACCGGTATAGTCGGTTTCATAAATCAACATGGCGTAGTTATAGAGCGATAGTTCTTTGGCTTTTTGATTGAAATCCGATCTTGAAGCGATTTCGAACGCTAAACGTGCATTTTTTTTATCTCCAATTTTTAGATAAGAGCAACCCAAATAATAATAGGCATTTTGACCTAATTCATCGTTTCTAACAGCAGCAAATTTAAGAAATTGTATAGCTTTGGTGTACTCTTGCTTTGTAAACAACGAAACTCCCAGAAGATACATCGATTCGGCTAAGGGAGAATCTTCTATTTCGGCATATTTACTCAAATACTCAATTGCTTTTGTCGTTTCACCTTGGCGATAATAAGATTCACCAATGATGCGTGCCAACTCTGATTGGTTAGATTTATTCTTTATTGTCGAAAAAATTGCTTCACCCGATAAGATTGTTTCGGAATACTGGTGATTGATGAAATGAATTTGTGTCAGATAAAAGCATGCATTTTCTATAAACGAAGGATTCTTTTTCACTGCTTCAAACCCAGAGACAGCATTATCGAAAGCTTTATTTTTATAATCGTACCATGCACAATAATAGGTGGCTGCATCACCGTACTTAGGGCTGTTACGTTTCAATTCGCGAAAAATATTTAGAGCTTCAAGGGTTGAGTCTGTAGAAAGATAAGAGTAAGCTAAGCGATATTGACAATCATCTTGTTCGGTTGATGATAGTGAACTCAAATTGAGAGATTTCATCACTGCGATGCACTCTACGTATCTATTATGGAGAAAATCTGTAGTGCCAATAAGGAACCTGATTCGGTCATTTTTAAGTGAATAGGGATACTTGGTCAGATAATTAACGAGTAATTTTTTTGTGTCGATATCATTTGTTTCGAATGCACATGCTGCTAACATATAATCACTCTCTTCATTTAGATTCACATCTTTTGAAAATGTTTTGAATTTTAGCAATTGAGTTATACATCCATGATAATCTCTAGAAATAAATAATTCTTTTCCTTCAAAAAAAAGAGCTTTGTTGCCAATTGTTGAAGTAGATTGAGAATTTTGAGCGAAGATTGTGCTCAATGAGTTGATGAGTATGCAGATGAAAATGATTTTTCTCATGTGTTTTAGTTTTTGAATTTGAGATGAAAAAAGAAGGGTTGTTTCAAATTCTAAACGACCAAGGTACTGTTTTTAGAGACACTTCAATCCGATTTTAAATTTCATTGGTTTGATTTCAGTTTATTTATGCTTACCGTATGATAAAACGAGTAATGGCTTCTCGAATTGAATTCAATCCAAACTCCAACGCATTGAGTTGATCAATAGGCATAAAGAAAGCTTCTGATACATCATCGTTTGCTGTCAGTTTTAAATCATTCTCAGCAAAAGCGGTGTATATTAAATCGAGAGTCTGAACTTCAAAATCAGAATAAACATAGGTGTTTGGCAGCGAAAACTGATACTCTAAACGAGTGATTTTCAATCCAGTTTCTTCTTTGACTTCTCTATACGCAGCCTCCTCAGCGCTTTCTCTCATATCTACGAAGCCTCCTGGTAAGTCAAGTGTTCCTTTAGCTGGATCATGAGCTCGTTTACAAACGAGAAGTTCATTCTTGTCATTTAAGATAAAAACTGCCACTGCTGCTGAAATATTGAAATAGAAAACAAAGCCACAATTTCCACACTTATTTGATTTTTCATTGTTTTCGTGAAAATCGTTTGCACCACATTTTGGACAGTAACCGAATTGATGGAGGGGATGACGCATATTCTTTTTTTTTTGAGAATTGAAGGAAATAAAAATAAAGATAAGAAAAATATCTGTCTCCGAAAATTGTGAAATAAAAAAAGAGGTAATTCTAATGAATCACCTCTTTTAGTGCGGCTGAAGGGACTCGAACCCCCACGCCTCTCGGCACCAGATCCTAAGTCTGGCGCGGCTACCAATTACGCCACAGCCGCCTGATATTTGCGATGGCAAAGATAGTGCTATTTTTTTTATTTGGCAAATCATTTTCGCTTATTCAGAAAAAACCTGACAAAGAGAATAAAAAAATCCCGAACAGATAAACTGTTCGGGATACTTTGATTTCTATTCGTTGTTACGTGGTTCTTATGCCAACTTAACGTTCACAGCATTTGGGCCTTTTTTGCCTTGCTGGATATCGAATACCACGACATCATTTTCGCGAATTTTTTCGTTAAGACCAGATACATGAACAAACACTTCTTCGCCCGAACCATCAACTTTGATAAATCCGAAACCTTTTGTCTCATTGAAAAATTTTACAACACCTTTTTCCATTTTGTTTTTTAATTATTGATTTTCCCCTTTTGTAAGCTACTTGTAGTCAAGAAAAAGGGAGTGACTTAACTACATTGTTTTTAATCTAAAGAAAAGATAAAACTCATATTTTCAAAGATTGAACAAAGATTGTGATTTTTTTTGAATTACAATGGATTTCAGCCAAAAAAGTGCATTTTTATTTTTATTTATCGTGTTTATAGCCCTTTTTTTGCATTTCTACAGTTATCTATTTGAATTTCAAGCGTTAATTTTTTTTATGGTAGTAGAAAAATAGTACAATAACCTAGGCTGACTCTTTTTTGTGCACTGTGCTGATTAAATCCCATTATGCTAAGTTGTAATTTGTTAAACTCACGCTAACTGAGTCTTACACAACTGAATTAGCAGTTAAGCCATTTATCGAATTCAATTTTGCTTTGTAGTTATCTTGCTTCAGTTTAATAAATGCCGCTTTATCACTTTTCATAATGGCAATTTCAGGACTCTCTACCATGATCTTATTCAGTGCTCTCACGTTTTCGTCACTCCAAATAGACAGCTCAACGATAATCGGTGTTAATGCAAGGCCTTTTTCAGTGAGTAGATACAAATTTGTTTTTTTATTATCCGGAAGCTGTGTTTTGATGATTAACCCTGTTTCTTCCAAATATTTGAGCTTCGAAGAAAGAATATTTGTAGCAATGGCTTCATCGCTTTCAATAAAATCTTTGAACGTCTTTTTGTCTTGTATCAACATCAGTTTGATGATGACCAAAATCCATTTGTCACCTAATATATCGAGGGCTGATGTGATAGGGCATTCGCATCGAAATTTGTAATCCATATTAAATCTACATTAAATTTTACTTGCGATTCGCAATTTATTTTGATTTATTGCTTGCTTTTTAAAAGTAATAATTATCTTTGCTTGCGAAACAAAAGTAATAATTTAAAATTTATAATCATGGAAAATCAAAAAAAAATGAATGAAAATGCGAATGATGCTAACCCAGCTTACATTATGGTTCAAATGAAGGCTAAAAGTCTTGAAGAATTAAATGAACGTTACGCACAATTTGCAATCCCCATTTTGCTGAATCATGGTGGAGAAATGATTGCAGGTTCACCTGCGCCAAATGTAAAAGAAAGCGATTGGGACGGAAACTGGGCAGCTATACTTCGCTTTCCGAGTATGGAGGCGGCCGAAGGATGGTACAACTCTGAGGAGTATCAACCTTATAAAAACCTTCGCATCAACGAATTACAATCTGAGGCAGGTAGAGTGGTTATTATACCAGGAATGTAATTGGTCGTTTTCACATCAAATCATCCAACCTTAGTCAATTTCTAAGTTTGGATGATAATTTAAAAATTTAATCAGACATATTAAAATGAAAAAAGTATTAGTAACCGGAGTTTCGGGATTTGTCGGACAGCACTGTGCCGCCGAACTATTAAAAAAAGGCTATGCCGTAAGAGGTTCGGTAAGGAGCATTTCAAAAACAGATGAAGTAGTCAAAGGTATCAGCAAGGAAATTGATCTTCAGGGAAATTTAGAATTTTGTGAATTAAACCTGATGAAAGATGCAGGTTGGGATAAAGCGATGGAAGGCTGCGATTATGTATTGCACGTTGCATCGCCTTTTGTGGTGAAAGTTCCAAAAGACGAAAATGAATTAATCAAACCGGCTGTTGAGGGCACTTTAAGAGCGTTGAAAGCTGCTAAAAAGGCTGGTGTAAAAAGAGTAGTTCTTACCTCATCTACAGTGGCTATGCACGGAGGGCAACATGGTTTAATTAAGATTAATCAAGACAGTTGGACAAATCTAAATGAAAAAAGCGTAACAGCCTATTTCAAAAGTAAAACACTCGCCGAGCAAACTGCTTGGGAATTTATAAAAAATCAATCGGGTGATACAAAATTAGAATTAGTCGTAGTTAATCCCGGACCAATCTATGGACCCACTCTCACAGGCAACTTAGCAACAGAAGCCATGGACTTTTTCAAAAAATTAATTACAGGTCAAGTGCCCATGTTGCCTCACGCTTATTCGGTAATGTCTGATGTGAGAGACGTCGCTGCAGTTCACGTGGCAGCCTTAGAAAATGAAAAAGCAAACGGCAATAGATTCATTGTCACTTCTGAAAAACCTCATGCTATTCAAGAGATTGCTCAAATTTTGAAATCGAATGGGTATGACAAAGTCAGCACCAAATTAGCACCTACCTTTTTATTGAAATTTATAGCCAAATTCAATGATGAAATGAAAGGAATGTTGCCATTTGTTGGAAACACGATCGATGCTGATGTGAGTTCCACAATGAAAACTTTTAATTGGAAACCTATTCCTTTTGAAAAAACTGTTCTCGACAC
>JBAXGL010000053.1:0-12420 GCA_037139375.1 Bacteroidales bacterium
AAGAAATATCCATCCGAAGGAATACTCTACGAACAATTTTCGGACTATTATTCAAAAGGAGTTTTGAAGGATGCCGTAGCCGAAAAGCAACATTCAGCCCAACTTTGGGACTCTATTGTCGCGCTAAGTCGCTTGGTGAAATCGAAACAGCCGAAAGACGACGCTTATATCCGCGTTTCGTCGTTGTACGGACTTTATCTTCACCGCATCATTGCTGCGGGATGGGAAGTGATGGCGCTCGGATTCGAAGGAGACAAAACAGGGAAATACAATAGAATCGCCATTCAGAAAGCCATCAAAACCTACGATGCAGCATGGAGCGATTTTCAGAATCTGAAAAAACAAGAATCGACTTGTGCCACACTTTACAAACCCAATGCGTTTATCTTTGTCGGACCAAATTATTTCTATAAAAAAGGAATAGGTTATTCAGTGGATAAATATAGAAAATTATGAAACAAAGATAGGTTGATACCTTTTCAATCCTTAAAAACTATATATTTGTTGTCGAAATTTCGTGAGCTTTGTTTTGTCTGATAAAGATTTTACTTCCGAAACTGAGTCTTATCTCCCACAAAGTAATGTCATATAGGTTTTTTGCCCTAATGTCTCTGTTTTATGGATTACCGCGCACATCTGTATCGTCCTCTTTCGAAGCACTTTGTAGATCAATTGGTTGCTGATGTTTTTGAAATGCCTCAGAATTTTGAAATTGTATATAGATTGGCTTTTGACGAAAATCTTACAGTGGCTTGGCGAGCAGCATGGGCATGTCAAAAAATCAGCGAAAGGCATCCAGAATGGTTCAGCGAAGAGCAGTTTAGGGAGCTGACGGCATTGGCTATCTCAACACCACACTCGGGATTGCAACGAGGATGTCTGTCTACACTCTGTAATGTCAAATTACCCAGCTCTATTCCTGTAGAGCTTATCAATGCTTGTTTTGATTGGATGATTTCTACACAATCCGCCATTGCTGTTCAGGCTAAGTCGATGCGAATGCTACTCAATATTTGTCGCATCATTCCCGAATTTAAGGCCGAATTGAGAGCTTGTCTCGAAAATATAGATTACGAATGTTACTCAGCTGGATTTCAATCTACCCGTAAGAATGTATTAAAAGAGTTGAATCGGAAGTAGTTATTTGTCGTTTAGTTGCAACCATAATATTTAAAATGGCATTTCGTCGTTTTTTCGACTTATAAAATCTTGAGCTGCAGAATCTGATGTACTTGCTGCATTAGTTTTTAACGGCCTTATTTCTTGAGAATTCATTTTTGAACTAAAAGTACTTCCACCAAAATCTGCTGGCATCGGAATACGATCATCTTCTGGATTCATAAACTTGGCATATTCTCCTTTAAATCGTAATCTAACGTCTCCCACTGGACCATTTCGGTGTTTTGCTATAATTAACTCTGCCATTCCGTGAAGGTCATTTCCTTCGTCATCTGTAAATATTTTGTAATACTCTGGGCGATGGATAAAACACACCATATCAGCATCTTGCTCTATGGCGCCTGATTCACGAAGGTCGGATAGTTGCGGGCGTTTTCCGTCAGCACCTGTGCCTGATCGATTTTCTACACCACGATTCAACTGTGAAAGAGCAATGATTGGAATGTTTAACTCCTTGGCTAATCCCTTGAGTGATCGGGAGATAATACTTACCTCTTGCTCACGACTACCATAAGTCATTCCGCTGGCATTCATCAACTGTAAATAGTCAATGATTAGACACTTAATGCCGTGTTCGCGCACCAATCGGCGGGCTTTTGTTCTGAGTTCAAATACGGATAAACTGGGAGTGTCGTCGACATAAATTGGAGCGTCATTGAGTACTTTTATCTTATAAAACAGTTGTTCCCATTCCATTTCGTTGAGTTGTCCGTTTTTGATTTTCTCGCCAGCTAACTCGCAGACATTTGATATTAAGCGATTTACCAATTGAACATTTGACATTTCAAGTGAAAAGACGGCAACTGGTTCGCCTCTATCCACGCCCATGTTTTTAGCCATTGATAGCACGAATGCCGTTTTACCCATTGCCGGACGGGCAGCAATAATCACTAGGTCTGACTTTTGCCAACCAGACGTTAGCTTGTCTAAACCGTGAAATCCTGAAGATAATCCGCTCAATCCGTCTTTTTGATTGGCTGCTGTTTCGATGTTGTGCAGGGCTTCTTTGATAATTAAATTAACCTGAACCACATCTTTTTTGAGGTTCTGTTGTGAAATTCCGAAAAGTTTTCCTTCTGCTTCTTGCATCAAATCATCGACATCCATCGCATCTTCGTATGCTTTTGTTTGAATATCTGACGAAAACGAGATGAGTTCGCGAGCTAAATATTTCTGCGCAACAATGCGTGCATGGTAATCAATATGGGCTGCAGAAAGCACCTTCGTAGTCAATTGACTGATGTAAAAAGCGCCGCCAACTTCTTCGAGTTCCCCTTTTTTTCGGAGCTGCTCAGTTACGGTAAGCATATCAACCGGTTTCTGGTTCATCGCTAAATCGACTACTGCGGTATAAATTGTTTGATGAATTGGGTTGTAGAAACATTCTGGTTTGAGGATATCACTCACCAAAGAATAAGCATCTTTTTCGAGCATTAATGCGCCAAGAACCACCTCCTCAAGCTCTGGTGCTTGTGGTTGCAATCGCCCCATTCCGGGTAATATCTGTGAGTTTTGTTTTCTTCTGGCAGGAGTGCTCGCTTTAGGTTCCATCATTTATCAACTCTTTTATTATTTATGCAAATGTAATTTATATTTTCTTATTTCTGAAGGATATTTTTCAACAGATATATGTTGATAAGTTTATTAAATATGATTCCAGAAATCCGAAAAATACATAAATATAGCCCTATTTTACGAATTAAAAAATAGGGCTATATGCTTTATATAATATTTATAATAAGTATGTTACTTGTAAATCGAGTTTAAGATATTGGCTAACTGTATTCCACCTCGATAGAGCATCTCATCGAGTTTGTCTGCAAAGAAATAAACGTAATGGTAGGTGCTGGTGTCGTTGTAATCGTAAGCATATATTTGATTGCGAACAGAGTATCCCGCTTCGATAGATTGCTCAATTGTGTATCTTTGAATTTCTGTCTTTTGGGGTTCGAATTTATCTTGCAAATATTGGCTGAATTCGGAATACGATAGTTTTTGATTTTCAATCATGTAACTGTCCCATAAGGAGTGCAGATTTATTGTTTTGCCAAACCATTTTGTTTCCACTTTATTTCCACCTAAATCTTCTTTTCGACCTAAGTGCATAGGTTGGTGAAGATCGCCGACAAAATGAACTAAGAACTTCAGTGCTTCAGTATCGTTTTTGTCTTTTTTGAGTCGGTTGGTCATCAAATCAATAGCATAAAAAAGATGTTCTCCTTCCGATTTAGGATTTGCAAGCAATTTTGTAATATCACTTGTTGAGAGACTATCACGCAAATTCTGATAATGCCACGGGTAGCTATAATCGTATTTTTTGTTGCTACGTATTTCGTCAGCCCAAGTAGATTCGTAGATAATGCCGCGTTTGCCAAGCACTTGATCTACTTGTGTTCGGGCTTTGTCCGTAAGATTTTGGTAAGCAATAGCTGCAACAATTCGGTGTCCGACACCATCGTATGCAGCGGCATAGAGGGTAACCCACAAGAGGCAAAGTGCGAGTATTATTTTTTTTGTGTTCATGCGTTTATTTTTTTGTTAATTATTTCCACAAGTTAGAAAGCGTTTCGCGACGAAATTCGAAAATCCGAGCGACCATTTTGTTTACAAAAAGACTTTCTGCAAGGACTCCTAAAAAAGACAATCCCACATGATAGTGAATGATGTCAGTCATCAATACACCACCTTCTACAGATTTAAAATGATGCTCGTGGTGCCAGATGCGATAAGGGCCAAGACGTTGTTCGTCCACAAAAAAAGAGTTCTCTTCAATATGTGTAATCTCTGTCACCCATCGTATGGGGATGTTAAATAACGGCTTCAGACGATACGTAATAAAAAGCCCAGCGTACATTTTGTCTGGTAATTCGGATGTAATCTGAAATACCATATTTTTAGGAGTCACATCGTTCAAGTTTCGGGGCGTTGCGAAAAACGCCCATGCTTCGCTTAAGCTGATAGGTAGCAATTGCTCTTGTTTTAATATTTTCATTCGATTGGCTGTTTCTAAACTAACAATAAAAGGCAAAGAAGGTTGACTGTTGAATGAAAATACAAAAAAAATTGCAATCTATTTGAGAGATACGTTAAACTAATCGACCTAAAGATTTTTATTCTCCTTTCTCCATTTTCCCTTCGAAAATCAAGCGATTGAGCACAAAGCGTATTTCACTGTACGAAACTGAATCTCCAAGTTTCTCCTTAGCTGCGCCAAACGATGTGTTTTGCGATTGCAGGAAGTGTTCGCGAATGCGTTCTGCTTTGACGCTGTCCATCAGTCTATCCAGCGAAAGCTCTCCAGTAGAAATGTAAATTGCTAAATGCCCTTCGATGGTAGAGATGGCGAAGTTGCGCTCAATTGCAATCTCAGCAATGCTTTTTCCTGACTGAAACAACTCAAACGAAAGTTGTTTGCTGTTGGTTTCTTTTGGCTTTTTCTCAGGAGGAGTAGGCATTTCGTCCTTTTCCGGAACAATGGTTGCGATGTTGTTTGCTTGTCGGTATTCGAGGATGATTTCGATAATCTCTTTCCCAAAAGCATTGATTTTTTGATAGCCAATGCCTTTTACTTCTTTCAGTTCTTTCAGGGTGACAGGCATCACTTTCACCAATTCTACAATCGTTTTCTGTGGTAAAACTTGGTAGTTGATAAGCCCTAGTTCGTCGGCTTTGTTGTCGCGCCAATTTTTGAGAAGGCTGCCCAATTTGTTGTCGGTCGCTTTCTTAGCTTCATTGCGCGTCGCGGAATTCGATTTCGCTTTTGGTTCGTCGATGGCGGCTTTGGCGCGGGCGTTGAGGTAATCGCTCAGTTGGAACCCTTTTTCGCAAGTAGCAAGGCAGGCTTTCTTGATGGCTAATTCGTTGAAGATGCGCTCCAATGTGTCGAAGAGTGCTTTCTTTACGGTCTTATTATCGGTAGTTGGGATTAATTCTGACTCCGTTGTTTTTAATAGTAGGGCAGTTTTTTCGCCAAAATAGATTGACCCTTTCTGAATTCGTTCTTGTAAACCTCTATTTTGTGCCACATCTCCGTTTTCTAAAAACAGACGTTTGATTTGCGCTTCAAATTTTTCAGAAACGGTCGCCATTTCATCCCTAATCGTTTGGATGGTAGTATCCAACGTCGTTTGAGGGGAGCCAACAATGGACGCTGCGTGCTCTTTCATGCCTCGTTGAAGGTGATAATAGTTTTTGAGCAATGGCACGAAATCGAACAATTCGCGGAGCAACTCCAGTTGAAAGCTGCGTTTAGCATCTTGCAATGCCGATTCGGTGGGCACATTCTGCTCCATCGTTTTGTTGAAATCGCTCACATCGTTGTCGTTGATAATGCCTTGCGCACGAATCGGAGTGCCGAGCACCAAGCCTTCGAGCGTCTTGCAACGGCTGAGCGCTACGTATATTTGCCCATGCGCAAAAGAGGCTCCGGCGTAGATAATTGCTTTTTCGAAGGTTAATCCCTGACTTTTGTGGATGGTGATTGCCCATGCCAACTTAAGCGGGTATTGCGTGAACGAACCGACCACTTTTTCTTCAATCTCTTTCGACGATTCGTTGAGCGAATACTTCATGTTGTCCCACTTTTCGGGTGCGACTACGATTCTTTCGGACGAATCGGGGCAAACGACCTCAATGCCGTTGTCGTCAATCCGAGTAATAGAGCCAATTTTTCCGTTGAAATAGCGCTTCTCTTGACTTGTGTCGTTTTTCACAAACATCACCTGAGCACCTACTTTCAGCAGCAGCTCTTTCTCGGTGGGATAAGAATATTCAGGAAAATCGCCCTCTATTTTTGCGGTAAAACGGCGTTGAGGCGTGCGCAGAGTTTGCAGTTTACTGTCGTTTATCTCCTGCGCTTGTCGGTTGTGCGTGCTAAGGGTGATGTATCCATCTTTTTCGTCGGGCGAAAAGTTGGGGATATAGCGTTTGTTGAGTTCGTCGAGCGATGCTTGGTCGAGGCGATTATCGCGTATTTTATTTAGAATTTCGATAAAATGGGTGTTGCTTTGGCGGTAGATGTGCTTCAGTTCGATGGAGACGTAGCTGCTTTTGCGCAATGCCTGCGACCCAAAAAAGAAGAGCGTCGAGTAATGTTGTTTCAGCAGATTCCAATCTTCGTCTTTCACCACCGGTGGTAGCTGCTGTATATCGCCAATCATCAGTAGTTGTACGCCTCCGAAAGGTTTAGTGGTGCGTTTGTATCGGCGCAACGTGTCGTCTATGGCATCGAGTAGGTCGGCTCGCACCATCGAAATCTCGTCTATCACCAACAAATCAAGGCTACGGATAATGTTGATTTTCTCACGACTCATCTTGTGCTCAAACTGGTTTGAACGCGATGTGGTGACTCCAGCGACAAAAGGTTCTTCGGCAGCACGAGGCACCATCGGACCAAATGGCAACTGAAAAAACGAGTGAATCGTCACCCCACCCGCATTGATGGCTGCCACGCCCGTTGGAGCTACTACGATGGTGCGTTTCAGTTGGTTGGCTTTCAGTTGGCGGAGGAATGTGGTCTTGCCAGTACCTGCTTTCCCTGTTAAGAAAATATTTTGGTGCGTATATTGAACGTAGTTGTAGGCGAGTTCTAACTCTTTGTTTTTGATCTGTTGCATCTTTTAGGTAATTTGTAGTTGCGAAGATAGAAATAATTTGGAAAAAGAAAGTTGATGTTTATTGAAAGTTCTCAAAAATAATTCGGAATTGCTTTTTAATGAATTGTGTATGAATGTTATGATTTTCATGAGTTTCTTAATTGATACCATCTGCCCTTTCGCAGCATATTATAGTATTAGCAAATAAACAAGATATAATAGGCTTATAAAAAGCATATAATTCGCATTTAATTGATACTAATTATATGCAGATTATATGCGAGTCATATACGGGATATATACGATTTATAGTATATTCAGATATAGGATTGACACGAATAGATTCAGAATATGGCTGAATTTGGGATTTATAAGAGACGGATGCAAAGAATTCGATTTTAAATTTTGTAACATTTTCTCACTCACTCGGTTGCGACTTTATTTATTTGCATTAAATACAGCTGAAAATCTGGGTATAAGTGAGATTGAAATGCTAATGTCTTAAAATTGTTAAGTTAAATATGTTATATTTTGGTATATTCAACCAAGCGAAGTATTTATTTCATTACAATAAATAGCAATTCCATTACAATAATAATGTATTTCATTACAAAATGAGATAATTTGGATATTTTTATCTATTTATAATATTGTTTATATTTAAAATATTTTGTAGGTTTGTAAGGTGAACTGTTTGATTACAAATAGTTAAATATTGACTACCTTTGAATATTGTCTATAAAGATATTGAGAAAGTAAGAAAGTAAGAACTTCATAACTTATATTATATGATAAAGAAGATTAAGCTACTATTAGGATTTGTGTTGTTTTTTGTAGGATACGTTCTTGCCTCGGATAATATTCCTATTGACAAGTACAATGGAGGAATGAGTTATAATAATATTTCAGATTTTCTTAGTCAAAGAAAAACGTTATATTATATAGGATATGGGAGAAATAACTTCCTTAATGACAATTATAGATATGGTATAATGGACGGTACTCTTGAAGGTGGTGGTACATTGGAATTTGGGGAGCGATTTTATTTTAGGAAACCGATTTTTTTAGATATTGGTGGGTTTTGGGGAGGTTATTCTTCCACTTCTTTAAAAGATATTTCGCATTTTGGGCTGAAAAGTGCCATCTCATATGTGATTATGCCAACAATGAAGATTTTTATTCCCTATTTAGGTGTAGGATATCAATATTCATATCTGATTCAATTAGCAAAAGATAATAAAAGTGATAATGGACCCGCAATTAGCACATCTGTACCTTTCTGGAAATGTGGAATTCAGTCGTTTTTAGGAGATAGTTTCTCATTAAATTTTGAGTACTCGCAGTCATTTGGAAATGTAGAAAAAGCATCAGATCAGATTTTCTTTGGTATTAGTTTCTATATTAAGTAATTATTGAGAATTTTATAAATCTAATGGGTATGTCTAAAAATATTCAATATTTGTTTTTGTTTTTCATATTGGTAGGTTGTGTCGTTTATAAGCCAGACTCAAATGGTGTATCAAGTCCTGATTATAATCAGCGAGTCGAAGTAGAAGGAGCGCATATGGATAAAGTATTGACTCCAATCGGTGTGACGAGCATAGCGGCTTCTACCATAGCAGGAGCTTATTATGGCTCAAAGTCAGATTTGATAAAATACAATTCCGGAGTGGAGGAGAAGACTTCAAAACCTGGTAATGCCTTAATTGGTGCTGCTGTCGGTTTCTCAGCATCTTATGCTATTAATAGATTGATGGGGTGGGGTAAAATAACTCAGATGTTTGATGAAGAGAAGTGGGTGAAAAAGGCAAATAAGAACTATAAGCTAATTTCTGCAAAAGGGAATACTTTGTATATTATTCCTAAAAGAGTTGAACCTGATTTTCAGATTAAAAATATTGACGATATAAATCAATTTAAATCATTATTTCCGAACAGTCAATATGAAGAGGAAATTGTCAAGCGTGCTATCCCAGTTGTATCTAGATTAGAGTTATTGCAAGTAAAAGATTTATATCCAAATAGTCAAAGTCTTGATATTCTAAAAAAAGAATATATTTTAAGGAGTAAAACTATAGATGAGTTGTTTAGTGCTAAAGATTTATTTAAACAGACAAATCTTGATATTGAAAATAAAGCATTTTCTTTAATTGGCTCACTTAGTGATGCGATTAAATTTACCAATAGATTTCCAGTTAGTTCTTATAAACAAACGGTAGAGAAAAAGGCTTCCGATTACATTGGTTCAATAGAAGGCTGTTTGCAGTTTAACAAAGTTTACCCAAATTCAATACAGATAAGCAGTATAATAACAAGACTTACTTTAAATTTGAGTAGAGAGGATTTGATGAAATTGATTGAAATTTATCCAAATGCTAGAAGTGTAGATAATGCTAAAATACGATATATAGCCTTGAGTGATAATATGGATTTTTACTATAAAGCCATTGATAAGTATCCTGATAATTGTTTGAAAATTAAGTTGCTGAATTACAAAGAGAATATAGAAGATGCAAAACAGTTGGATGGTTTCTTGTCTTCTCAAAGAGAGAAAATTGGTGATGTTAACTATAAGAGATTGTCTGAATCCTTAAGGTCTGAGTTGCTTGAAAATTTGTTATTATATTGTAGTAAAATTCAGCAATATAATAATTTTATTTCTGTGATTAACAATAATAAATGGCTAAATTCTGTTGGTGACAAGTACATAATAAAAGCCAATGAGGAAATTGATAAAGTAGAAAAACAATTATTGGCAGAACGAAGACAACAAGATTTTAGAATTGCTGAAAGAAATGGGGCAGGGGCATTGATTCAATTTATTGAAAGATTTAGTGGAAGTGATGAGGCTTCTAAAGCAAATGGATTACTTAATAATTATGTACAAGATTACGTTGTTCAAACCATGGATCCTTTTACTTGGACTGCCCCAGGAGATAGAGGTTTTTGGACTACTTGGGCATCAAATAATCGAAACTATATTAAAGGTGCTGAGAAATATAATGTTTTTGTTGCTGGAAGATATAAAAATAAATATAGCCAACCTTTAACTGTTAAGATTACTGTTGAATTAAATTTGATTAAAAGAACCTCTGTTTCAATATTCAGTTCATCAAGTGCATATAAACTTAGTCAAGAGTTTCTTGTAAAATTGAATTCTGGCGAAGATAAGAAGTTCGTTTGTCTATTTGATAATATTTCTGGAGGTGTTCAAATAGGCAAAGGTCTATTGAGTGGTGGATTCACTAATAAACTGGATGAAAATAATCCATATACAATCCAAACAGAATTTTATCGTGGGGGTATTCCGCAGAATATCATACAGCAACAGAATGCCTTAATAAGGAATGTCCTAGAAAAAGGGAATGTTGATACCAAAAACTGGGGTGGTGCATCAATAAATGATATTACATCTGGTGCTTTTATGAACAATGATGGAGATTCAAAATTGATTATCCATTACAATACAAAGTTGTCTTATTCGAACTTAATTCTTTACAATAATAATAATGAAGCAATAAAATCCCAATCTTGGAATGAGGAAGGAACTCACAATCTAACTTTTGGTTTAAAAAAAGGAAAATACTATATTGAGGTTGCAGGGTGTAAGAAGAAGTATTATTTAAATTTAAATAATCGCCAAGTTTCGATTACCATTGATGATGATTGTAGGTCTCAAATATATAATGAAGATAATTAACGTTATAACGCATAAATAATAGCAAGACTACCACCGTCATTGTATTAATAAAAGGAGTGTTATGGCGAGTATTTTGAAAACGGGTTATGATACATATGGATTTAATTATTAAAAAATTATGAAATCAAAATTTAATATTTGTTTGCTGATTGCTTTCACATTGTTTGGGTCGTGCAAGGAGGAGACACCAGAGGCGTACGACTATTTTTTTAAAAAATCGAATAGTATGATTACTGGTGATGTGAATCTATCGGTTTATCAGCCAACAGGATGGAGCGATAAAATTATTCTTTCTACTCAAGGTGTTTCTGAAACTTCTTCTTCAGTTATTTACGACAATCAAGAAGTTTATCTAAGTTTTGCTGTGACAAATTACGGACCAGCGGATATCCCAGATAAGATCGTATTTAGTTCTCAGATATATGTTGATGGTCGTGTAGTGGCAACCCTCGATATTAGCGGTTTGCTATCAAACCATTATCAGCCCTTTAACAATATTGATATTGGTGTTTTATCTAAAGGTGTTCATTCAATCAAGTTGGTCATTGATTCAAATGGCTCAATTAATGAAACTAACGAGACCGATAATACTTTGACTGTTAGTAAAACAATTGTTGTAGCAGCATCTAATTTAACTCCTTCTCAACTAACAACTTGGGATAGTAAAATTGTACTATCGACACAAACAGGATTAAATTCAACAACAGCAGTTATTTATAGTAATCAGACAGTTTATTTAAGCTGTGCTATTACGAATATTGGTTCGATAGATGTTGTTCAAAGTATTGTTACAAAACTATATATGGACGATTTATTGATCATGTCATTTAATACTAATGGATTGAAAATTGGGTATTTAAGTTATATTAAAGACTATAATATAGGTAAATTGACTGTAGGCAAACATACTTTTAAAATTGTCACAGATTCAAACAATGATATTCAAGAGTCAGATGAAACTGATAATCAATTTTCACTCACAAAAACAATCAATTGATAGACTTTTCAAATTTTTATATTAATGTTTGGGTGTAGCTTACTGTATATATCAATTAAAACAACAAAATATTATGAAAAGGAAATTACTTATTATTTTAGTATGTATAGGCTGGATAACAGTTGTTTTGGGGCAAACAACTTATACATCATCTATTTCTTCAAAATGCAATAACTATGATACTTCCAGTACCGGGATAATGCTTTCTAGTGTTTCAAATTCAGGCTCTACTGTTTCAATTACAATTGCTAAGGCAGCATCAGGATGTATCCAATCTGGTACTTTTTCATCCAGTGGGACAATGGATATAATTGATAATTCTACAGGATCTTCTTTAAAGAGTTTTTCATTTAGTTCAGGTGCATCTACTATCACAACTACATTTACCGTTTCGCATACTTCAGGAACTAAACAATATTATATTTCCAGAACTATTACTTCGCCAAGTACATTTACATATAAAACAGGATTATTAAATGTTGTAGCAACTACAACAGCTACTCCACCTACCACCCCTTCAAGTCCAAGTCCTTCAAATGGTTCAACAGGACAATCCTTATCGCCAACACTTAGTTGGAGCAGTACCTTGAGTGGAGGAACCGTAAGTCATGATTTGTATTATAGTACGTCCTCGACTTTTGCAACAAGTACATTTTTATCAGGCTCAGGAATCACTCAAGCCATATCTGGTTTAGCCAACGGAACAACCTATTATTGGAAAGTAATCAGTTATGGTTCAAACGGAACGACAAGTTCATGGAGTCCCGTTTGGTCATTTACTACTGTTGCTGCAACTCCACCTACCACCCCTTCAAGTCCAAGTCCTTCAGATGGTTCAACAGGTCAATCCTTATCGCCAACACTTAGTTGGAGCAGTACTTTGAGCGGAGGAACGGTAAGTCATGATTTGTATTATAGTACGTCCTCGACTTTTGCAACAAGTACATTTT
>JBAXGL010000054.1:0-12341 GCA_037139375.1 Bacteroidales bacterium
GCAAATGTAGTTGCGGGAGCAGGGTCAGTCAAGTCATCAGCAGGAACGTAAACCGCCTGAACCGAAGTGATAGAACCATATTTTGTTGATGTGATACGCTCTTGCATCAAACCCATTTCAGAAGCCAATGTAGGTTGGTAACCAACCGCTGATGGCATACGTCCCAAAAGAGCCGACACCTCAGAACCTGCCTGCGTGAAACGGAAAATATTATCTACGAAGAACAGGATGTCATTTCCTTTTCCTTTCTTATCGCCATCGCGGAAATATTCCGCAACCGAAAGACCCGAAAGGGCAACACGAGCACGAGCTCCAGGAGGTTCGTTCATCTGACCAAACACCAATGTTGCTTTAGAATCAGCCAACGCATCTTTATCTACAAGATCAAGATTCCATCCGCCTTTTTCCATATCTTCTTTAAACTCTTTGCCATATTTGATAACGTCAGATTCGATCATCTCACGCAACAAGTCATTTCCTTCACGAGTACGCTCACCAACACCCGCAAAAACCGACTGTCCATCGTATTTTTTCGCAATGTTGTTGATCAACTCCATGATTAATACGGTTTTACCTACACCAGCACCACCGAACAATCCGATTTTACCACCTTTTGAATACGGCTCCAACAAGTCAATTACCTTGATACCAGTGTAGAGAATCTCTTTCTCAGTAGATAAATCTTCAAATTTTGGTGGTTTACTGTGGATAGGATAGGAGGTCTCTTTACTCAAAGAACCGATACCATCAATAGCTTCACCAATGACGTTCATAAGACGACCTTTGATTTGACCTCCTGTAGGCACAGAAATGGCTTTTCCTGTTTGAACCACCTTCATGCCACGAGAAAGACCGTCTGTCGAGTCCATCGAAATAGTACGAACAGTACTTTCACCAATGTGTTGCTGACATTCTACCACCAACACCTGACCATCTTTTTTAGTAATTTCTAGTGCATCGTAAATGGCTGGCAGACTTCCACCTTCCAATTCGAAACTGACATCGACCACAGGACCAATCACCTGAATAATTTTGCCAATAGACTGACTCATATTATATTAATTTATTAAATTTCTTAATTTACTATTTATCCATTTAAAGCATTTGCTCCACCTACAATTTCTAGAATTTCGTTTGTGATAGATGCCTGACGTGCTTTGTTGTAAGTCAAATTGAGCTGCTTTATTAAATCTCCAGCATTGTCAGTTGCTTTGTGCATCGCAGTCATACGTGCTCCGTGTTCTGACGCTAATGAATCTAATATAGCCTTGAAAAACTGAATTTTCAACGATTTTGGGATAACCGCCTCTACGATGCCTTCTACAGATGGCTCGTAGTAATAATCTAATGCATATCCCTTAATCAATGATGCTTTTTCATTAGCTGCATTCAGCTTGACAGGTAAAAATTGTTCTACCATTAATACCTGAACCGCGGCATTCTTAAACTGATTGTAGATAATTACAACTTTATCATAAGATCCTGAGGAATAGGCGTCCATAATGGATTGAGCCATTTGACTGACTTCAGCAAAATTTGGAGTATCTAAAATCTCATTATTAACGCGAGTTACTTTAATACCCCGTGCTTTTAACCCATCGTTTGCTTTTTTTCCAATAGCTAAAATGTCTAAAACACCCTGTTTGTAGTAATTTGAAAAAACACCATTAACCAATTCAGTCGTTTTTTTTACTACATTGGCATTAAATCCACCGCAAAGACCTCTATTTGAAGTGATTGGAATCAATAAAATTCGTTTTACACGCTCTCTCGATGCATATTTTTTATTTGCTCCAGGATCAATATTTTGGCTTACTTGCGATAAAATTTCTTGCAACTTTTCAGCATAAGGACGCATCTGGATGATTGCATCTTGGGCTTTACGCAATTTTGCTGCAGATACCATTTTCATGGCACTGGTCACTTGTTGCGTAGACTTGACAGAACTTATTCGAATACGTATTTCTTTTAAATTGGCCATTTACGTGGTACGTTTAACGCTGTACGTTAATGATTAAATGATGATTTCAATTTTTGGTTAAGAACAAGTCAAAAGACTAAACCTAACCCAAAATGAATTATTGAAATTTATATCTCGCTGAAATTTCTTTAGCTACCGATTCAAGTTTTTGAGTTACAGAATCATTAATGTCTCCTTTACTCAAACTCACTAGCACATCTTTGTGATTTACCTCCAAAGTATGAATGAATTCTTTCTCAAAATCACGAACTTTAGCAATTGGCACTTCACTCATCAATCCTTTTGTTCCACAATATAGAATTGCAATCTGTTTCTCAACTCTGACGGGAGAAAACTGACCTTGTTTGAGTATTTCCACGTTACGACTACCTTTGTCGAGAACAGCTTTGGTTGCTGCATCAAGATCTGATCCGAATTTTGAAAATGCTTCTAATTCGCGAAATTCAGCTTGGTCGAGTTTTAAAGTCCCAGCCACTTTCTTCATCGCCTTAATCTGAGCTTTACCACCCACACGAGATACCGAGATACCCACGTTGATTGCAGGACGTATACCAGCATTGAAGAGGTGCGATTCCAAGAAAATCTGACCATCGGTAATCGAAATAACATTCGTTGGAATATATGCAGAAACGTCACCATCTTGTGTTTCGATGATTGGCAATGCAGTCAGTGAACCCCCACCTTTTACCAAATGCTTGATTGAAGCAGGAATATCGTTCATTTGTTGAGCCACTTCGTCGGTGATATTAACATACGCTGCACGTTCGAGTAAACGAGAGTGAAGGTAGAAAACGTCTCCCGGATAAGCCTCGCGTCCTGGTGGGCGACGGAGCAACAGCGACACTTCGCGGTAAGAAACTGCTTGTTTTGACAAATCATCAAAAACAATTAATGCAGCACGACCGGTATCACGGAAAAACTCTCCGATGGCAGCACCCGCAAATGGAGCATAGAACTGCAAAGCAGCAGGATCTGCAGCGGTTGACATTACGATAGTTGTATATGCCATAGCGCCATTTTCTTCCAATGTTTTTGCAATATTTGCAACAGTAGAACCTTTTTGACCTACAGCAACATAAATACAATAAACAGGCTCACCTTTTTCGTAAAACTCTTTTTGGTTTATGATGGTATCGATGGCGATAGCTGTTTTACCAGTCTGACGGTCACCGATGATTAATTCACGTTGTCCACGACCAATCGGAATCATTGCATCAATAGCTTTGATTCCTGTTTGCAATGGAATATCAACAGGTTGACGATAGATAACCCCTGGTGCTTTTCGCTCTAGCGGCATTTCATATAATTCACCTTTAATAGATCCTTTTCCGTCTAATGGTTCTCCGATTGTGTTGATCACACGACCAAGCAATCCTTCACCCACATTGATTGATGCGATGCGATTAGTTCTTTTAACTCGGTCGCCTTCTTTGATCTTCTCAGAAGATCCTAGCAACACGACACCGACGTTATCTTCTTCAAGATTGAGTACAATACCCTTTATTCCTGAGTCGAACTCAACCATCTCATTAGACTGAACATTCGAAAGTCCATAAACACGAGCAATACCATCTCCTACTTGCAATACGGTTCCAACTTCCTCAAATTCGAGGGCATATTTAAAACCTTCCAATTGTTTTTTTAGTATTTCGGAAACTTCTGCGGGATTAATTCCGGCCATAATATTTTTGATTTAAAAAATTCAAGTTCTATATTTATTTAGACTTCACCAATTCTTGTCTTAACAACTTCAGTCGGTTGGCAACACTTGCATCAATTAATTGATCATCAACTTGAAGTACAAAACCTCCCAATAAGTCAGCTTCTACAGCACAAGTGATATCGACTTTTGCATTGTATTTCTTGGCAATCAATGTTTTCAATTGCTCAACCACACTCGCATCTAGTTCAACTGCACTTGAAATATGAGCCGATTTCACCCCACTATTTTCTCTAAATCTCGACAAAAAACTTCGAGCAATCATTGGTAAATAGTTTTCGCGTGAATTAGTAAGTAATAAATTCAACAAGTTGATGGTTAGTCCATTTGCCTTTTTGCCTATTAAAGCAGTTAAAAAAGCCAATTTATCCGATGTATTGATGATCGGACTATCAATAATCAGACTGAATTCAGGTAAAGAGCTACTTAGTGAAAGTAAATTTTCCATATCGGTTTTTACAGCTTCGAGCACTTTTTTCTCTTCAGCAAGTGAAAAAATGGCTTTGGCATAGCGTACCGAAATTGAGCTATCGTTCATAGTTTTTTAAATTATATCAAATCGTTAGGTTATAACGACAAAATATGTTTTAGTTCACATTGATTTGATCAACGTATTTCTTTACCAACTCTTTCTGTTGCTTGTCGTCAGTCAATTTCTCTTTCAGAATTTTCTCGGCAATATCAATTGAGAATACAGCAATAACGTTTTTCATCTCATCAATGGCAGCCATTTTTTCTCTTTCGATAGAAATGCGAGCATTCTCAATCACTTTTTCAGCTTCGATGATTGCCTTATTTTTTGCTTCAGAGACAATAGCTTCTTTCATTTCAGAAGCCTCTTTCATCATTTTATCTCGTTCACGCATTGCTTCCATCAATATCTGTTGATTGTCGGCGTGCAACTTGACCATTTCGTTTTTTGCCTCTTGGGCTGATTTCAACGCTTCATCAATTGAGTTTTCCCGATCAGAAAGTGCTTTTAGGATTGGTTTCCATGCAAACTTTTTCAGAATAAACAAAAGTAATGAGAACGAGATTAGCATCCAAAACAGTAAACCGAATTCGGGCATTACTAATTCCATAGTTGTATATTTTATTTAGACAACTCTCATTGTCTGTTGAATAAATATTGCAATCGACCGAAATTCAGATAATTGCAACTATTTTTATTTACATCAGATATACTAACAAGCAAATTACTAAAGCAAAAAAAGCAACCCCTTCAACTAAAGCCGCCATCATAATCATATTTGAGCGAATATCTCCAATGGCTTCTGGTTGACGAGCTATTGATTCTACTGCACCTTTACCGATTAATCCGATTCCAACTCCTGCGCCTACTGCTGCCAATCCAGCACCTATAGCTGCTAATCCAGCACCTGCACTCGCTCCTAATTTAGCTGCCGCTGCGGTAGTGGCTGCTGCTTGTAATAAAAATGATAATGTAACCATAACTGTAAATTGTTTATTGATTTGAAAATTTATTTATTCTTTATTTATTCCTATTATTTGTGTTCGCTGTGAGTTTCGAGTGCCATTCCAAAATAAAGAGCGGAAAGCAATGTGAAAACATAAGCTTGTATAAATGCTACTAACAATTCGATGAGTGCCATGAAAATGGTAAACAAGATAGATACCACTGAAACGCCGTAACCAGCAAAAATATTCTTTTGACCAAAAATAAAAATCAAACAGTAGAATCCAAGTGCAACAATATGACCAGCCGTGATATTGGCAAAAAGTCGAATCATCAACACAAGTGGTTTAATGAACACACCCATTATTTCGAGTACTGGCATCAATGGTATTGGAAGTTTTAACCACCAAGGAACGCCTGGCATGTTAATCATGTGTGTCCAATAGTCTTTTGATCCACTAAAAGTGGTGATTGTGAAAGTAAATAGGGCCAATACCATTGTCACAGCTATATTCCCTGTAAGATTTGCACCTCCAGGAAACATGGGCACTAACCCTAATAAGTTGTTGATAAATATAAAGAAGAAGATTGTCAGTAAATAAGGGAGATATTTTGCATATTTCTCACCAATAGCCGATTTGGCAACATCATCGCGAATAAAAATAATGAGAGGCTCCATCCAACTTTGAATCCCTTTGGGTGCACGGGCGAAATTTTGAGAATAACGTCTTGAAATGGAGAGAAAAATATACAATAACAAAATTATGCTGATAAATAATGAAATCACATTTTTGGTGATTGATATGTCTAAAGGTCGCTTTTCTGATCCATTTGGCAGAATTTCTACAACTTTGCCTTTGTTTTCTCCTTCATGGGCGATTTTAAATCCGTCGTAGGGCTGTGTTCCGTGGTGAAATTCTGATGAAATAAATGTATGTAGTCCCGTGGTTTGACTATATACAATTACTATAAGAGGAATCGAAATTTGTGTTTCTCCTATAGTCGTAATATGCCATTCATAAGCATCAGAAATGTGATGGAAAATTAATTCTTTTGGATTGAAAGCTTCTTTTTCAGGTGCTTGAGAAGGTGTTTTTTCATTAGCTTTAATTCCTGATACAGAAGCTATTAATAGACAAATAAATAGTAAAAGTGGTTTTGTAAATCTCATCTTTATTCTTAAATATTTACATTCAAAATAATTAACTATGGTTTATCTGTTTTGTAAAAAGCTAACAAATGTACAACTTCA
This sequence comes from Bacteroidales bacterium, assembly GCA_037139375.1. GTDB lineage: Bacteria > Bacteroidota > Bacteroidia > Bacteroidales > UBA7332 > CAXXIC01. The sequence continues at coordinate 6,371 of JBAXGL010000054.1, forward strand.
AACACAGAAAATAAAACATAAAGTACAAAAAAAGTAAGTGTAAATACAGTTTTATCAACATTCAAATACATTAAGCATCCTAAAATGAAAACCAAATATATTATTAATTTAATAACAGTCACTTGAATGTAAACGTTAGTAAAGCGATACATATTTTGTTCTCCCAATTTGACTAATTGCAAATGGGTAAGAGCCGTGATGCTAAATATTAAGATAAACTGTAGGGGAAACTGAGAAAAATACAATGATTTTGCAATGGTCGAGTACAGTAGCAATGCTACTGTTAAGATCAGTGCGCTGAAAATCATAAGTTTATAAAAAAAAACTTTTTGTTTTGCTAACATTGAAAATTTAACTTGTATTACCTGTTATTCTTAATACGTCATTTATCCACCACTATGCCCATGAATATGTGACAATCGATTCCTTTAACAATACAATCACATTATTTGTTCAACATTGTTCTGAATAAATACCAAAGAGCAAAAAAAGCTGTTATTAAAACTAAAATAACAGTCCAAAAATCAGTTTTAAAATAGTTGTCTAAAGCTTTTCCTCCCATAGCTCCAAGAAAAACTATTGCTGCCATCTGCAAAATCAAACTTGAATATTTTGAATAGGCAAACAACTTATTCTTCTTTTCTTCTATGTTAATTTTCTTGGACATTCAATATAATAATCCAATTGCTAAAGTAGATTTTTTAAAACTGCTGCTTTATATATGATTTCACAAATCTGATCTAAAGAAAGTGTTTTGCAATTTAACGATAAATCATATTCGGGAGTTTCATGATTTTTGGGCAAATAATGTTCTTTAAACGCCGCTCGTTGCTTGTCCATTTGAAGTACATATTTCTTTGCATCAGTTGCATTCAAATTTCTTTTGGAACTAATAAAATTAATCCTCCAACTTAGTGGTGCTTCTAAATTAACATGCAACGATTGAGCTATATCAGAAGTAATTATACCACTTGCTCTGCCCACAATCACTACATTGCCTTGATATGCAATTTCACGAATAACCTCTTCAATCACTTTTTTTACCCTTGTACTATGTGCATAATAGGTTTCGGTAAATGACGAAACAATCTCACTTACAAAATTTTTATCGTTCGATTCAGCTATTTCTTTTACTTGCGTAGGATGTATTTTCAGCTCTTGTGATGCAACAGCCATAATTTCTTTGTTAATCCAACGCCATTGGGTTGGTTGTCCTTTTTTTACTTTGGATTTGTTGATTTTCTCTGTTAACATTTCAGCAATCAGTGTGGCAGAGCATCCGCAAACACGCGAAATAGTAATTACTGGACCTGGAATTCTATCCACATCCTGCGCTTCAGTTTGCTCGAACCGCTCATCCATATACTTCAAGAATAGATTCTCCATAGTGATGCGATTTTAGATTGCGTTTAAGATAAATCAGTAATCAAAACTAGTATAAAAGAACTTTAGAAAATCACCTTTGTTCGTTCTAATTGCACTGCAAAGGTAAGTTAATTTCTCGAAAAATTAGAATGATTGTAGATAAAAATGCACTTAAAAACCAATTTAATGTCTGTTTATTTCAAACTAAAATACGTTTCTTTTCACTTTTTCGCATCAAACTCTTTGATAATAAGCAGATTTAAATACCTTTGTTTCAAATTTTAGAATATAGTTGTGGTTGTGTTTGGAAAAACCGAATTTCTACTTCAACTTTTTTACACTACTTTCAATGTTTAATCTAAACTTTGGAATATTTCAACTAATAATAATACAAATACATCGCAGAAAATTATGGCAAGATCACAAGAAACATGGAACAAAAAAGAGATTCAGAATAAAAAGGATAAAAAGAGAAAAGACAAAGAGGCTAAAAAATTAGATCGAAAAGAGAATAAAGGTAGCAGTAGCCTAGATGATATGATCGCCTATGTTGACGAAAACGGAATGATTTCTTCCACACCTCCTGACCCGACAAAAAAAGCCAAAATTAAACTCGAAGATATCCAGATTGGTGTTAGCCGTCGTGCAGAACCAGATCCTGAAGATTTAATCCAGAAAGGAATTGTGACTTATATGAATGATGCTAAAGGATTTGGGTTTATTCGTAACCTGAAAACACAAGAAAGCATTTTTGTACATAAAAAAGAACTTCTTGAGGCTGTACAAGAAAACAATAAGGTGACTTTTGAAGTGAAGCCAGGTCCGAAAGGAATGAACGCTGTGAATGTTAAAATTGACAGATCGTAGTTTTTTCGGTGTAAATTTCTAGATTATATTCCACTTTTTTCTCCACTCTCTAATAATTGATTGGTTATAGGTTTTTCTTTTATTAGGAAGAGCACTTTATTCTTATGTTTCTAATACCTACTTGTTAAAATGTGAATAAAAAACATTGTATCGTAATTGTGATTTTCGCGTTCTATTTATTTCCCAAACAAAATGGTTTTTGACTTTTTTCTGATATTCTTTTCTCTTCCCTTCTTTTCTGTTATCAATACTATTTCAACACGTATTAATTTCAAAATAGTAAAATGCCAATTTATTATAAAAATAGAGAGCTATTGGTTTTAATTAATCCATTTGTTGTTTGAGGTAAAATATTCTCTCATTTATCGATGAGTTTTTTTGTTTCCATTTTATTTTAGGATAAATTATTTTTTCTAAAAAAGAAAATTATATCTTTGAAATAGAAAAATTTTGTGCAGTTCTAAATATTACTTTATTTATACTACGTTCTTGAATTATTAAGTATACATAATCATGAAAATATGATGTCTACGAAAATCTCACAAAGAATCTCAATTCGAGAATTACTCATTTTTATATCAATTTTACTTTTAGGAGCCATTTACATGGGTTATAATTGGTTTCGAATTGAGAAAGATAGAACTAACGAAATTCTGCAAATCGGGCGCTCCATCGAAGTGTTATTAAACAAAGATGACATAAGTAAACTAAATGCTAAAGCTGAAGATATATCGAAACCCGAATATCAACGAATCAAAAATTCGCTCAAATCAATAGTTAAAGTTAATATTAAAGCTCGATTTGCCTATCTATATGCTTTACGAGGTGATACTATATACTTTATAGCTGACTCTGAGCCAGTGAATTCTGCTGATTATTCTCCACCCGGACAAGCATATCCTGAAGCACATCCGATTGAATATCAGCCATTCAAGACGGGAAAACCTGTAGTCACCGATGCTGCGTCTGATAGATGGGGTACTTGGATTAGCACTTTGATACCGATAATAAACAAGAATACTGGGAAAACAGTTGCCATTTTTGGTATGGATTTCAACGCAAAATCTTGGAATGAATCGGTTATTTTCGAAGTTGTTCAATCCAGTTTACTTATTTTCTTATCACTGATTACATTTTTCTTTTATTATAAAATAAAAATCAACAACCGTTATCTTAAGAGTGAGATTCTTGAAAGAAAGCAAGCCGAAGAAGACTTACAAATTAGTGAAAATCAAAAGGCTGACATTCTGAAAGCGATTCCAGATTTGATATTTATTTTAAATCAGGAGGGTGATTTTATAGATATTTATGCAGAAGACGACACCAAATTGATTATCTCTCGCGAACAGGCTATAGGTAAGAATATTTCAAATTTATTTTCACCAGAAGTTGCAAAGGAAGCTCTTGAAGCTTTCAAACAGACTATTTTAACAAAAGAATTGGTGCAATTTTCTTATCAGGTTGATGTTGCAGGTAAACCATCCTTTTTCGAAGCTCGTATTGTTCCTACAGCCAACGATAAAGTATTAGCTATTGTGCGTGATATTACAGAAAGAAAGCGAGCCGAATTGGAGGAGAATATAAGTCAAGACCGTGCAAAAAAGCAGCGGAATGCTATTGCAAAAATGGCAGTCGATAGTGATATTTCGTTTGGTGATCTTTCTACCTCATTTGATAAACTTACTCGTGAAGTATCTTTAGCTATGAATGTAGCGAGGGTAAGTATTTGGCTGTTATCTGACGATAAATCTGAAATGAAATGTATCTCATTATACGAAGATAAGACAGATAAACACAGCTCAAATATAGTACTCAAAGCATCGGATTTCCCATTGTATTTCAAGGCAATCGATGCCGAAAGTCGTATTAATGCAAAGGATGCACAAAATGATACACGTACTAGAGAATTTTCCGAAAGTTATCTTATTCCGTTAGGTATTTGTTCGATGTTGGATGCAGGAATCTTTGTGGAAGGCAGACTGAAGGGCGTCTTCTGTTTGGAACACATCGGAGAAGTCAGAGCTTGGAACTCCGATGAAGAGTCTTTCGCAAGCACAATTGCATCATTTATTGCACAAATTATAGCAAATAACAACCGCAAGCAAGCCGAAAAAATTCTTCAAGACATCATCTCTAAAAACCCGATTTCTATACAAATTGTTGACAGAAAAGGATATACATTGAATGTTAATGCTGCTCATGCAAAGTTGTTCGGAGATAAATCATCGAGAAGCCATTCCGTTTTTAACGATCGACAATTGATTGACTTAGGTTTTGAGAGCATTCTTAAGCGTGCAAAGGATGGTGAAGTAGTTTATTTTCCTGACATCAATTACACTCTAAGCCCTTCGGATTCAACTGGGCTGGTTCACTCGATTTGGATCCAGATGGTTATTTTTCCACTCACCAACATGGATGGGACTGTCGAAAGATTTGTTTTGATGCATGAAGATATTACTGCCAGAAAATTGGCGGAAAAGGAGTTAATTGTAGCAAAAGAACAAGCCGAAGAAAGCGATAAACTAAAATCAGCATTTTTGGCAAATATGAGTCATGAAATACGCACACCTATGAATGGTATTTTGGGCTTTGCAGAATTGCTGAAACAGTCTGAGTTGAATGATAAAGATCAGCAAGAATATATCAAAATCATTCAGAATAGCGGCGCTCGAATGCTCAATATTATCAATGATATTGTGGATATATCCAAAATAGAATCTGGACTGATGGAGGTCAATATATCTGAGACTAATATCAACCAACAAGTTGAATACATATACAATTTCTTCAAAATAGAAGTAGAAGCTAAAGGTATGAGGCTTTCTTGTAAATGTGGACTGCCGGATAGTAAATCTCTTATTAAAACAGATGCTGAAAAGGTATATGCTATATTAATCAATTTAGTAAAAAATGCGATCAAATATAGCAAAGATGGTTCTATCGAATTTGGTTACGTTCTTATGACGAATGAAAAACAATTTGAACTTGAATTTTATGTAAAAGATACAGGTTTGGGTATATCTCAGAATATGCAAAATGCAATCTTTGAACGTTTTATTCAAGTTAATCTTACTGATCGTACAAACAGACAGGGCGCAGGATTGGGATTGGCTATATCAAAAGCGTATGTTGAGATGCTAGGCGGAAAATTTAGACTTGAAAGTAAGTTGGGAAAAGGTTCAACTTTCTATTTTACCATACCATATATTTGTGAAACAATAAATAAAAAGAAGACTATTAACGAATTACCTATGAATGATAGCACTATCCAATCCAATAATCTTAAGATTTTGGTGACCGAAGACGACGAAACATCTGCTAAATTGATTACAATGGTCGTAAAGAAATTTGCTCGTGAAGTGATAAGGGCTAAAAATGGAAAGGAAGCAGTTGAAATATGCTCAATTCAGAACGATATAGACCTAATACTGATGGATATCCAAATGCCTGAAATGGATGGCTACATGGCTACCCGCCTTATCCGTGAGTTTAACAAAGATATCATCATCATAGCACAGACAGCTAATGCGTTGGCAAATGACAAAGAACAAGCCATGGCTCTTGGATTTAATGAGTATATGTCAAAACCAATTGACAGAACAATCATTCACTCATTTATCAGCAAATACTTCGAAAATAAAAATTGAGTATGATAGGTCAATCTCTTGGATTAGCGATGTTTTAGAGCCCTTACAATCAGCCAAATACCCGTAATAATAAACGGTAAACTGAGAATTTG
>JBAXGL010000055.1:0-12132 GCA_037139375.1 Bacteroidales bacterium
TCCAACGATGGTAAGTAGCACTATTTACCTCTGCAAAAGGCTTCCAACGATGGTAAGTAGCACTTTGCTTAACGGAAATTAAGAACCCACGACTGTAAGTAGCGTTTTGCTTAACAGAAATTGGGAATCTACAGTTGTAGATAGCGTTTCGCTTAACAAAACTATGTAACTTACCACGGTAGATAGCCTTTCGCGAGCCTTTTTACATTAACTTTCGTCTGTTTGGGACTAATTTTTTTACAGAAATGGCGTGTCGACCATGTAAGGTGATGTTTTGGAGCAATTGACAATCTCGTTTCAAATTGTTGATAATGAAGAACATCCCCAAACCTATTGAAATATCGCATATTATATCTATTTTTGCAACCGAAAATTCTTATTTTTACCTTATACTAAACTACGTAAATGAGAAAATGGCGTATTGAAGATTCTTCTGAGCTGTACAATGTGAGCGGCTGGGGGTTGGATTACTTCTCCATCAACGATAAAGGTCACGTAACAGTCTCTCCTAAAAAAGGTTGCGCATCGGTCGATTTAAAAGATCTGATAGACGAATTGCAATTGCGCGATGTTACTTCGCCGATGTTGCTTCGCTTTCCAGATATTCTCGACAATCGAATCGAAAAAATATCAAACTGCTTCAAGGTGGCAGCTGATGAATATGGTTACACGGCCAACAACTATATCATCTATCCGATTAAAGTCAATCAGATGCGTCCGGTGGTGGAAGAGATTGTGCACCACGGAAAAAAATTCAACATTGGTCTCGAAGCCGGTTCAAAACCCGAACTGCACGCTGTTTTGGCCATCGACATTGATGTAAATTCGCTGATAATCTGCAACGGATACAAAGACGAAACCTACATCGAGTTGGCTCTGCTGGCTCAAAAGATGGGTAAACGCATCTATTTAGTGGTGGAAAAACTCAACGAACTAAAGTTGATTGCCACCATATCTAAGCGACTTAAAATCCGTCCAAACATTGGCATTCGCATCAAATTGGCTAGCTCAGGCAGTGGCAAATGGGAAGAGTCGGGCGGCGATGTTAGTAAATTCGGACTCAATTCCAGTGAATTGCTCGAAGCACTCGATTTCCTCGATAAAAAAGATATGCGCGATTGCTTGAAGCTGATTCATTTCCACATCGGCAGTCAGGTCACCAAGATTCGCCGCATCAAAAATGCACTGCGCGAAGCGTCGCAATTCTATGTTCAACTTCGCAATATGGGATACGATGTTGAGTTCGTAGACATTGGTGGCGGATTGGGTGTCGATTACGATGGCACTCGCTCGTCCAGCAGTGGATACAGTATGAACTACTCGATTCAGGAGTATGTCAACGACTCCATTTCGACATTGGTAGATGCTTGCATAAAAAACAACATTCCTCAACCCAATATTATTACCGAATCGGGTCGTTCGCTCACAGCGCACCACTCTGTATTGGTGTTCGAAGTGCTCGAAACCACTACTTTACCTGCTTGGGAAGAAGACGAAGAGGTCGCCGACGATGCTCATGAGTTGGTACAAGAACTTTATAAACTTTGGGACGACATCACCCAACCCCGATTGATTGAGACTTGGCACGATGCACTTCAAATCCGCGAAGAGTCGCTCGAACGCTTCAGCCTCGGAATGCTCGACCTCACCACACGCGCTCAAGTGGAACGTCTGTTTTGGTCTATTGCCCGCGAAGTATATCAGGTAGCTTCGCAACAAAAGCATGCCCCCGAAGAGTTGCGTGCCATTGCCAAGATGTTGCCCGACAAATATTTCTGCAACTTCTCGCTCTTCCAATCGTTGCCCGATTCGTGGGCGATTGACCAGATTTTTCCGATTATGCCTATCAGCCGTTTGGACGAAAAACCAGATGTGGCAGCCACCATACAAGATATCACTTGCGATTCTGATGGAAAGATTGACAACTTTATCTCGATGCGCGATTTTTCTTATCACTTGCCAGTGCATCCGCTCAAGTCGAAGGAGAAATACTTCATTGGCGTATTCTTGGTTGGAGCATATCAAGAGATCTTGGGAGACCTTCATAACTTGTTTGGCGATACAAATGCCATCCACATCAAGGTGTATAAAGACGAATACGAAATAGAGAAAGTAATCGATGGCGAAACCGTTGCAGAAGTACTCGACTACGTACAATACAACCCGAAAAAGATGGTGCGCACTGTCGAAACTTGGGTGACCGCTTCTGTGAAAAACGGAACCATCACCGTAGAAGAAGGTCGCGAGTTCTTGTCGAACTACCGCTCTGGTCTCTATGGTTATACATATTTGGAGTAGAACAATTTTGGTGTCCTACTTCAGTAATGCGCACAGGTTTTGCCTGATGCGCATTTTTTTTGTACTCTACAAATCAAGTAAATGGGATTGCTTTATAAAATCTTTATGCCCTTCCAATATAGCTTTAGATTAGCTTTATAAGTCATGCTCTATCTTTGTATCGTAATTCAAAACCAAGAAAATTATGATTGTAGTAGCATTAATTTTAGTAATCCTTTTGTTAGGGTACTTAATTTATTCATTAATTAATCCCGAAAAATTTTAGGAGATAACGATATGAATATGTATGATTTTATTCAAATAGCAGTCTATCTGCTGTTGCTGATTGCTCTGACTCCTCTATTAGGTGGTTATATGGCAAAAGTTTTTGAAGGGGAGCGATTTTTTGGCAAGCCTGTTTTCGAAGGTGTGGAAAATCTGATTTATCGGGTGAGTCGAGTGAACACCAAAGTACAAATGAACTGGAAGGAATACACGTTCAGTTTGTTGATTTTCAACCTGATTGGATTCCTTTTCGTTTTTCTCATTCAGCTTTTCCAAAAAAGTCTGCCGATGAATCCACAAGGGTTGGATAATGTAGGATTGGCTCTCTCTTTTAATACGGCCATGAGTTTTGTGACCAACACCAACTGGCAAAGTTATTCGGGTGAGGTCACACTAAGTCCGTTTGTGCAAATGGTGGGCTTGACAGTGCAGAATTTCGTCAGTGCAGGCACCGGATTTGCCGTATTATTGGTGTTGATTCGTGGAATACGAAATAAAACCTCGCAGGAAATTGGTAATTTTTGGGAAGATCTCACACGTTCGGTAGTCTATATTCTTTTGCCGTTGAGCATTTTATTTGCGCTTTTTCTAGTAGCTCAAGGCGTGATCCAAAACTTTGCGCCGAATCTCGAAATCACATCTATTACTAGACTTAAGCAGATGATTCCTAACGGGCCAATAGCTTCACAAGAAGCCATTAAGCAACTAGGAACCAATGGCGGCGGATATTTGGGGGTGAACAGTGCCCACCCGTTCGAAAACCCGACTCCACTGAGCAACTTCTTCGAAATGCTCGCCATCTTGTTGATTCCGGCTTCACTAACTTATACTTTCGGAAAAATGATTGGCAGTGTTCGCCAAGGTTGGGTGTTGTTTTCGGCAATGGTTGTGCTATTCGTTGCTGGATTGGGCATTATGCTCTATGGCGAATACGCTGGTAATTCATTCTTTGGCAATACGGCATTGATGGAAGGCAAAGAGATGCGTTTTGGTATCACGAACAGCGTGCTGTGGTCGAGTGTCACCACCTGTGCCTCCAGTGGTTCGGTAAATGCAATGATCAGCAGTCTCACTCCAATTTCGGGAATGGTAGCCACCCTGAATATGATGTTGGGCGAAATAATCTTTGGTGGAATCGGATCGGGACTTTACGGAATGCTGGTGTTTGTCATTCTTACTGTATTTATTGCAGGATTAATGGTAGGTCGAACTCCCGAGTTTTTGGGCAAAAAGATAGAAGCTTTTGAGGTAAAAATGGCGATTATAGCCGTTCTGGCACCAAACTTCGTGATACTGGTCTTTTCGGCCATTGCAGTGATGTACCCCAAAGCACTGACCAGTCTGTGTAATACCGGGCCGCATGGGTTTAGCGAAATTCTTTATGCCTTCTCTTCTGCTGCTGGCAACAACGGCAGCGCATTTGCAGGACTCAACGCCAACACAGATTTCTACAACTGGATGATTGGAATCGGAATGCTTATCGGACGTTTCGGCGTCATTCTTCCAGTGCTGGCCATTGCCGGAAGCCTGTCGGTCAAAAAGAAAATACCACAATCGGCAGGAACACTTCGTTCTGACACTGGATTGTTTGTCTTTCTACTCATTTCGGTGATGCTGATTGTGGGAGCATTAACGTTCTTCCCGGCACTATCCTTAGGTCCGATTATCGAGCATTTGATGATGATAACAGCACCATAATTCTCTTAATTTATTTAAATTCTTCAACTCTTTAATTCAAAAAAAGAAGATGGTCAAAAATAAAAATAGTCGGGATTTGTTTCAGAAACAGATTCTGATAAACGCACTCAAAGAGTCAATCAAAAAACTGAACCCAGCGATTCAAATAAAAAATCCGGTCATGTTTATCGTGTTTATCGGTTCGATTTTGGTCACTATCCTATTTGTTAAAGACTACCTCAACGGACAGTTCTCCGGGTTCACGCTGCAAATAGCCATTTGGTTGTGGTTCACCACACTGTTTGCCAACTTCGCCGAATCACTGGCAGAAGGACGTGGAAAGGCACAAGCAGAATCACTCAAAAAGCTCAAGACCCAGACATTTGCCCGTAGAATAGAAGGCGACCGCGAAGAGCAAGTGCTCTCCACTGATTTAAAAATGGGTGACAGAGTAGTGTGCGAAGCGGGCGACACCATTCCATCTGACGGAGAAGTAGTGGAAGGTATTGCCACGGTAGATGAGTCTGCCATCACTGGCGAATCGGCTCCGGTGATCCGCGAAAGCGGTGGCGACCGATGCGCTGTGACAGGCGGCACCAAAGTATTGAGCGACCGAATCGTGATTGAAATAACCTCAGAGCAAGGCAAAACTTTTTTAGATCGAATGATTGCTCTTGTAGAAGGTGCTAAACGCAAAAAAACACCCAACGAAATTGCACTCACCATACTGCTTTCTGGTCTGACAATTATTTTCTTATTAGCGGTAGCAACCCTTTATCCATTTGCTCAATACAGCGAAAAAATATCAGGAAGTTCGATCAACATCACCATCACCATACTAGTTGCATTGCTGGTCTGCCTTATCCCCACAACCATTGGTGGATTGCTGAGTGCCATTGGCATCAGCGGGATGGACCGATTGGTAAGTAAAAACATCATAGCCAAAAGCGGAAAAGCGGTGGAAGCAGCGGGCGACATCGACGTGTTGCTGCTCGACAAGACCGGCACCATCACGTTGGGAAACCGTATGGCAAGCGATTTTATTCCCGCCGAAGGCATTACACAACAACATCTGGCGGAAGTTTCGCAGTTGGCTTCGCTTTCGGATGATACGCCCGAAGGTCGCTCTGTTGTCATTTTGGCAAAAGAGAAATTCAATATTCGAGGTCGCGATTTGGCACAATACAAAATTGAGAATATTCTCTTCACAGCGCAAACACGAATGAGTGGAATTGATTTGTATCAAAACAATCAGGTGGTGAAATCGATTCGCAAAGGTGCTGCTGGTGCGATGAAGCAATATGCCGAATCACTGGGGAATTCAATGCCAGAGGAAATCGAAAAAGCTGTTTTCGATACGTCGAACGAAGGCTCTACGCCGCTAGTTGTAGCCGAAGATGGTAAAATAATCGGTGTCATCAAACTGAAAGACATCGTGAAAGGAGGCATCCGAGAGCGTTTCGAGCAAATGCGCAAAATGGGTATAAAAACCGTGATGATAACTGGCGATAATTCCTTGACTGCCGCTGCCATTGCAGCCGAAGCAGGTGTGGATGATTTTATTGCCGAAGCAAAACCAGAAGATAAACTATATCGAATCAGACTAGAACAAGCCGAAGGCAAATTGGTGGCCATGGTAGGCGATGGTACCAACGATGCTCCAGCATTGGCACAAGCAGATGTGGGCGTAGCGATGAACACTGGTACGCAAGCTGCACGCGAAGCTGGCAACATGGTCGATCTCGACAGCAACCCGACCAAACTAATCGAAGTGGTAGAGACTGGCAAGCAGTTGCTGATGACGCGCGGTGCACTCACCACATTTAGCATTGCGAATGACATTGCGAAATATTTCGCTGTTATTCCTGCCATTTTTGCAGGGCTTTATGCCACTAAATCGCACGAAGGTCCGTTGTCGCTCCTCAACGTGATGCACCTGCAAACATCCGAAAGCGCCATCCTTAGCTCCATTATTTTCAATGCGTTGATTATCGTGGCGTTGATTCCACTGGCACTGAAAGGGGTGAAATACCGTCCATTGGGAGCATCGGCTTTGTTGTCGAGAAATCTTTTGGTGTATGGACTTGGTGGTGTTGTCGTTCCATTTTTGGGAATAAAGGCGATAGATGTGATTATTAATTTCTTGCATTTGGTATAAAAAAATGGCCACCTAAATCCCCCAAGTGGGACTTTTAGAAGCTACGACTAATAATTTTATTAATGATCCAACAAAAATAACAGATATAACTTCATAAATAAATACGAAAATGAGAACTCAATTATTTATTGCATTGAAAATATTCTTCAGTATGACACTGCTCACCGGAGTCATTTATCCGCTTGTGGTGACGGGCATTGCCCAGGGGCTTTTTGCCAAAGAAGCCAACGGCAGCCTTATCAGAAAAGGAAATAATGTGGTCGGTTCGGAGCTGATCGGACAAGCTTTCGATAGCACTATCTACTTCAATTCACGACCATCGGCATCGGGCTATTCCACAATGCCATCTGGAGCAAGTAACTTGTCCGTCACAAGCGAAAAGTTGAAACAGCAGGTTATTGAAAGAAAATCACTATTTTTGAAAGCTAATCATCTGGTGGACAAGACCAATGTGCCTGCAGATATGCTTTTTGCATCGGCGAGTGGTCTTGATCCCCATATTTCGGTGGAAGCGGCAAGATTACAAGTCAATAGGATTGCCCAAAAAAGAAATTTAAATACAATTCAGACTAAACTATTGACAGGTTTGGTTGAAAAAAGCATTGAATCTCGACAATTGTTTATTTTGGGTGAACCAAGGTTAAACGTGTTGTTGCTGAATTTAGATTTGGATAAACTATTGGGTAAAAATTAGATTCACTTAAATAAAAGTGGAAAAATCTGAATGACCGTTTTTTTGTAGAACGGTTATTCGGATTTTGCAATATTCCAAGAATAAGAAAATCAAAAGCTTAAACCGCCTGCATTTGCAAAGAATAATCAATTGAGCAACCATTATTTCGAAAAAAAGATGAAAATAGACGAAGATTACCGCCCCAATCCAGATGAAATACTCAAAACGATTAAAATCGAAGATGAGAAATTCAAACGTGGGAAACTCCGTGTTTTTCTAGGTATGTGCGCAGGAGCAGGCAAAACGTATGCGATGCTCAAAGCTGCACACCAAGCTCACTCGGAAGGTGTGGATATCGTGGTCGGGTATATTGAAACACACGGTCGAATAGAGACCGAACAACTTGTGGATGGTCTGGAGTTAATTCCACGCTACCGAAGGATTTATCGTGATGTTGCGCTCGAAGAGATGAATCTGGATGCCATTTTGAGGCGAAATCCAAAAGTAGTGCTGGTGGATGAATTGGCACACAGCAACATACCCGAAAGCCGACACATCAAACGTTACCAAGATGTGCAGGAGTTACTACGACAAGGCATCGACGTATATACCACACTCAATGTGCAGCATCTTGAAAGTCGCACCGAAACTGTGACCGAAGTGACAGGCGTGAAGATACACGAAACTGTGCCCGACTCGCTGCTGCAAAGTGCCGAAATCGAATTGATTGACATCACCCCTGATGAATTACTCAAGCGGATGTCGGAAGGCAAAGTCTATGTGCCAGAGAAAGCCCGTGCCGCGACCATGAATTTCTTCCGCAAAGGAAATCTGCACGCACTGCGCGAAATCGCTCTCCGCTTCACCGCCGAGCGAGTAGACATCGATATGCTCGACTACATGCGAGCCAAAAACATCTTCACGACATGGAAAACCACCGAAAAGCTGATGGTGGCAGTCGGGCCAAGCCCTTCGTCGCAAAAACTTATCCGGTGGACACGTCGCATGGCCTTCAACCTCGGTGCACAATGGATTGCGGTAAGCATCGATCTAGGCAATACACTTTCGAAGAAAACCCACGAAAAAATGCTTCGCAATCAGAACATGGCGAAGGAGTTGGGTGCCAAAATCATACATGTAGCAGACAACGACGTGGTGTCGGGCTTGCTTAAAGTAGCCATTCAGTACAATGTTACCCAGATTGTAATCGGAAAAACGAACGAACATCCGTTGCGCAACTATATCAACGGCGGTAGCATTGTCGATCGATTACTCAAGAACAGCGACAACATCGATATTTATGTTGTTAAATCCGATAAAAGTTCCCACACTTTCAATTCATTGTGGAAACTACCTGCGCGCAAATCAGCAGCGAAAGAGTATATCTATTCCATTGCTACGATTCTGATAATCGCCGGAGCCTGTTTCCCTGTTAGTCATATTGTGGGATATCAGACAGTTGGTCTAATTTTCTTGTTAGCGATTGCTAGTCTTTCACTCACCGTCGGTCGATTTCCGATTTTTATTGCGGCGCTGCTGAGTTCGCTCATCTGGAATTTCTTTTTTATTCCTCCACTTTTTACATTTCACGTCAGTAGCATACACGATGTGATAGCACTTTTTGCCAATTTTTTCATCGCAATAACTGGGGGTTCACTCATCAACCGTATCCGTAAAAGCCAAAATGTTTTGCAGAAAAGTCAGGATAATTTGTCGGTGCTTTTCTCGATTCTTGAGGCACTCAACAATGCGTCGTCTATCAAAGAGGTGGTGAATATGACCCGTAAGGAACTGAACAAACATTTCGGTGCTGATGGAGTTATCTACCTGAAAGAGAAGAGTAATGCCAAACTCGATACTCGTTGTTTCGGCAATACCACTTTTTACAATGAGAAAGAGTTTTCGGTGGCCAATTGGTCGTACGAAAACAAAAAGCAGGCAGGACACTTCACCAACACATTGCCCGATGCCAATCTGCAATATTTCCCGCTTATTTCGCGCGAAGGCATTATTGGTGTATTAGGTATTAAATTCGACAAGGACAACAACTTACCGCAGGAAAAGACCATTCTGTTGCGTTCGTTTATCTCGCAAATCACTTCGTCGCTGCAACGGGAAATGATTATCGACGAAAACAAAAAGAAGCAAATCTATTCCGAATCGCAAAAACTGTTTCAGACTGTGCTCAACAGCGTATCACACGAATTGCGCACACCAATCTCAGTGATTACTACTGCGGTGTCGAATATGAACGACGAAAACACAGCCTCTAATCCAGTCTTCAGAAAGCAGATTGGGGAAGAACTCAACTCGGCTGCCAATCGATTAAACATTCTGGTGGAAAATATTCTCGATATGTCGCGCATCGAATCGGGTTATTTATCACTAAATTTACAACTGTACGAAGCCGGAGATTTGATGGGAATTGTGCTAAATGAATTAGAAAAAGAAAAAGTGTCTCAGCAGATACATCTGTACATCGAGGATAATCTACCTTTAATCAAAATCGACATCAATTGGTTTAAGCAGGCAATTATCAATATTTTGCACAATGCCGTCAGTTATACACCACCAACGAGCAAAATTGACATTCATGTGAAAATGAATGATCAAAAACAGATGGAAATAGAGATTGCAGACAATGGCAGTGGTGTGCCCAATGATACTTTGGACAAATTGTTTGAAAAATTTTACCGTGTGCCCGGCTCGAAAAGTGGCGGCACAGGCCTCGGACTCACCATCACCAAAGCCATTGTGGAGGCTCACAATGGAACAATCGTAGCTGCAAACAGACCACAAGGTGGATTGGAATTTAGAATTGTGCTCAATATAGAATCATCGAATGGAAACTCATAAATACAAAGTCCTCATTATCGACGACGAACCACAAATTCGACGATTACTCAAAATGTCGCTCGAGGCCAACGAATACCGTGTGTTCGAGGCCGAAAACGGCAAAGAAGGATTGCTATCTGTTTCGATGAATCACCCCGATGTGGTACTGCTCGACCTCGGATTGCCCGACAATAGTGGTCTTGCGGTGCTAAGTCAACTTCGTGAATGGTCGAAAGTGCCAGTCATTGTGCTCACCGTGCAAGACGAAGAGGAGACCAAAATAGCAGCGTTAGACGGCGGTGCCGACGACTACATCACCAAACCCTTCAACACCGGCGAGCTGTTGGCACGCATTCGCGTGGCACTGCGTCGTTCCTTCAAACTCGACGAATCGCCCATCTTTAAATCGGGCAACCTCTTAGTTGACCTCAACACGCGCATCGTAAAGTCGAACAACGAGGAGGTGAAACTTACCGCCATCGAATACTCCATTCTGGTACTGATGATTAAATTTGCTGGGCGCGTCTTGACCCACAACTACATCATTAAAGAGATTTGGGGAGTGCATTATTCCGAAAACTACCAGATTTTGCGCGTGCACGTAGCACAACTTCGCAAGAAGATAGAACTAAATCCTTCCATTCCACAACTACTCATTACCGAGCCTGGTGTTGGATACCGGCTGAAGATAGTTTCGGTGTGAAAATATGATTAAAATCCAGATAGTTTTAGTCAGTCTAAAAGGTTCTTACATTAAGAGACCTTATTCTTCTTTCTTCAAAAGCACATCCATTCTTGGTATTGGTAGCGAAAGTCCTTCTTTTTCGAACAGCTCATACACTTGCTCGTTGAGGCTGTAGTAGACGTTCCAAAATTCGGTGCTAGGCACCCAAACCCGCACTACAATATCTACTGAACTCGCGCCTAATTTGCTTAACGCCACAAAGGGAGCTGCAGGTTCATTCAGTATGCGTTGGTCATTATGGAGCAAATTGAGCACCAACTCTTTTGCCTTTTCGTAGTTGTTGCCATAAGGTATGCTGAATTCCCACTCAATGCGACGAATGTTCTCTCGCGAGAAATTGTTGATGATGCCCGTGGCAAGGCTACCGTTAGGAATAAAGATGGCTTTATTGTCGAACGTATTGAGTACGGTGTTAAAAATCAGAATCTCTTTAACGGTTCCAGTGTAGTGTTGTGCCTCAATCACATCTCCCACTTTGTAGGGTTTAAAGAGTAACACCATCACACCACCAGCGAAGTTTTGTAAAGTGCCACTCAAAGCCATGCCAATAGCCACACCCGCTGAAGCAAATAGTGCTACAAATGAACTGGTCTCAAAGCCTAATATGCTGATGATAATGAGTATCAACACAATGGTGAGTGAAATGTTAATCAGGCTGATCAGGAATGTGCGCAAGGAGAGATCCATTTCGCGACGTTCGAATATCTTGACACAGATACGCTTGGTTCTGCGGATAATCCATCGCCCAACGAAATAAATGACAAGCGCTATCAGCACTTTGGTGACAAACGACATGGCTTGTCCGGCAAGCTGTTGCAGGTAGTTGTGTAGAGCCGCTCCCGAAAGATTGTCGACATTGGTGGGCAATCCAATGGTTTTGGAGATATGAGTTTCCACGCTATCAACGGTGGTTTTTGCAATATTGTCGAAAGTAGTCAGCATTTTATATATTTGTCATTTATGATTTATGTTGTTGCAAAATTAAGATAAAAAAAGAGGAGTGAAAAACATTTTAAACATTTCACTCCTCTTCGTTGATTTATTTCTTCTCTTTTAAGATTTCCTTTATTTCGGTAAGCAGTTTCACTTCATCACTAATTAAATCTACTTTAGTCGGATTTTCTTCCTCTTTTTTGTCAGAAAGTCGGTTCATAAATTTGATCAGCATAAAGATGCAGAATGCCACTATCAGAAAGTCGAAAATCACTTGTAGGAAGTTGCCGTAATTCAGCGAAACCTCCTTCAGTCCTTCTAATTCATTGGCTTGTTGCATCACAATTTTGAGGTTGGTGAAGTTGACTCCGCCAATGAGCAACCCTAAGGGAGGCATGATGATGTCTGCAACCAACGACGAAACTATTTTGCCAAATGCCGCACCAATGATGATACCGATAGCCATATCAGAGACATTGCCGCGCATAGCAAACTGTTTAAATTCTTGAATTAAGCTTTTTGTTTTCATGTGTTTATAATTTATTTAAT
>JBAXGL010000056.1:0-11907 GCA_037139375.1 Bacteroidales bacterium
AACTTGGTCTCTTTAATCGGTCGGTATTTGTTTGACTCAGAAAAGATGAGTTGAGGCGTTTTTCGATAAATCTACTTTTGGCATTATATATGCTCATAATATAAAGAAGGCGGGAGCACAGCTCCCGCCTTCTTTATACATACATCATCTTTCTACGGTTTTTATCTGGTGGGACGGAGTTACAAACCGCGGTAGATTAGGGATTTCCTGCACAATATCTGAAACATCAACATTTCATTCTACAACACTATGACTCTTATTTATATTTGGATCGTTCTCCAAAAAAAATACTGTTAATGAATCGTCTTTCTTTAATGAATCATCAGATGTTGATTCTCCATAATATTTTTTGCCTTTCCACAAAAAATAATACTTTATCAAAACAGTCCCTTTCGAACCAACATCTTTTCTTTCATAAACTACTGCGCCAATACGCAATCCACTATTCAATAGTCTGTAATTTAATACAGTATTATTTATTACAGTGTAAAATAACCACAGTATTAGAATTATTACAACTCCAATTTTGAATAAATTTGAAGTGCTAATATTGTTGATTTTATATTTCATCTTAGTTGTTATTAGCTTTACGTTTACGATCTTCGGTAGCACCACCCAGCGGTGGCGAGGTATTCAACTACCTCTCGACTGGATTGATTGCTCACAGCCCGCCAGTTCTACTTTATCAAATGCGGCACAAAGCGGCTTAGATTATCTGTGATCAAGGTGCTTGTTTCGCGGATGCCAATACCGGCAGCCTCTTGACCGATTATCCAACTTCCAATAAGCGGATAATTCCCGCTAAAATTGGGCAAAGGGCATAGCTCTTGATAGATAAATCCCTCTTCGCCATACTCTCCTTTGGTTTCCGAAAGCAAACTGCCATTATCGAACAGTTGGATGTTTGCCCCTTCTCGCGAAAGAATCGGCTTTTTGGCATAAGTGAATCCTAAAGAAAGCCTTTCGTACTCGGTGAACGAGGGCAACAGATTCTCGTGACGAGGAAATAACTCCCACAAAATGGGCAATATCGATTTGTTCGAAAGAATCATTTTCCAACTTGGCTCAATCCAATGGGCTTTATTGCTTTCGGCGATGATGTTTTTACCAAATGCCTCATTGACCAACCATTCCCACGGATACAACTTGAATATGTTCACGATTGGCTCCTCAGCTAAGTCGCGAAATTCGTTTTGATTTCCGTTCCAGCCAATATCCATTATATTGATAAACTTCGTATCTAAGCCGGCTTGAATCGCACAATCGCGCATATATTCGGTGGTGATCAGGTCTTCCAGATTGTCTTGTACGGCAGCGAAGTGAAGCGGACCATCATGGAGATAATCTTTCAGGTATTTCCAATAAGCAATGAGTTTTTCGTGAATGGAGTTAAACTGATCGTTTTCGGGGTGTGTATCTTGCAACCAATACCATTGCACCACCGATGCTTCAAAAAGTGATGTAGGAGTATCCGCATTAAACTCGAGCAATTTGGGCACGCCATCTCTCATCGAGAAATCGAAACGGCCATAAATGGCTGGTGCATCGTTGTTCCAACTATCTTCAATGTGTGGCACAATCCATTCCGGTATATGAAAGTGGCGATAAAGCTTGTTGTCGATGACGTGCTGCGCCGCTTCGAGACACATTTCCCAAAGATCGTTGGTGGCTTTTTCGATGCGGTCTATCTCGTCCATCGAAAATTCGTAGTAAATCGATTCGTCCCAATAGGTGGTATCGAGGGTGTGAAATCCAAACCCAATCTCTTCTACTTTGGCCTGCCAATTAGCCCGAGGCGTGGTGGTAATTCTTCTCACAATGGCTCTGTATTAAGATGAAACATGAAAAGAGCTGCTGCCAAAACCACCTCGCACCGAGGCAGATTTGAAAGTGCTATGACCAATATTCGAACTCTCGTGTATGCCGCTCGAATAATAGCCGGCGCGGTAATACCACCCCGAATTGTATATGCCATAAGGACGGAAGGCGTAGTAGCCACCAAAATGCGAATGTCCTTCGGTGGGAGTATAATCGGCCGTAGTGTCGGCACGCATATACACTTTCCGGTCGTGCTCTGCTTTGTGATGATTGCAAGAAGATAAAGCTGCTGTCACCAACACCAGCTTGATGATGTTCGATTTCTTCATGGCTTACTTAACGGTAATATACAGTTCATAATCCTTTTTCAGAGCCACATTCTGCAAATCGCCATTGTCGTTTTCGGCTTCTTCCATGTCTATCCCCAACGATGGCACAGTATCCGCATGCACAGTGGTTTTCACCAGTGCATTATGCACCCACACCTTGTTTGTACTCACCAGAATGTCTAACGAATCGTTGAAATGATCGACACTGATGCTTGTTTCGATTGATCCATTTTTTGAAACTTCTTTTACCTTGTCGTCGTTTTCGCAAGCCTGAAAAGCCAATGCCGAAATTGTCATACTTAAAAATAAACTTACCTTTCTCATATTTGTTTTTTGTTTTGAATTCTTGTCATATGCCTCCCTTTGACCTAGCCTATACCTCAGCCAGTCGTTCGGCGTATGGCTCTGCCTACGTCGTTTATCTTTTATAACCTGACCGGCGCAGGTAGGCTCCTGCTTTTCTTTACATTTGCAAAGCAGGAGCTTTGCTTTTAAGAGCCTTCGCTCAACGACCGCGCTACGGTTTATTACACGCTATATTGAACAGGGGTTACAAACCCGCGCCAGATTAGGGGATTATTACCCAAAGTATAAAGCTAAATATGATGATTGCAATAATTAAAGGTTTCCAAAATGGTTTTGTCCGATATTGAAACTCTTTTCCTATATATCTTCCCCAAAAGAAATTGTATAATACAAGAGCTCCAAGTAGATTAAAAGCTACAGTCAGAGGTGTCGTACTACCTGGAATTAAGTTGATTATAAAAGCCATCAATCCAGTGTATAAAACTGAAAAACCCAGAACTGGAAAAATCCCCTTTTTGTTATTTACAGTTTTTAAATTTATTGCTAACAGAATACCTCCAAATAAAACGGAAAATAAGATTGAGAAAATATTTAATACTTGCCTTGAATATAATTGTGGAGCATTAACATCATCCACAATATTTGCTTTCCATTTTACACTGAATGAATCCCAATTCTTATTTGTGTCAACGCTTTCTCTAGTTTCTTGCCTTCTCTTGTTTTTCTTTTCCTCAATTATCAATTTTTCCGCGTCAGATAGCTCTACTCCTCGGTTTGCTAATTCTTGTTTCGCTGCAGCGGCTAATGATCCTCGGTACATGTAAAAGTTTACGACAATCTCTTTCAATTCGTCAATTGATTTTAACTTTACTTCTTCTACAAAATTGTTTTCCATATTACTTTGTTTTTTGTTTTGTTTTATTGATCCCTAATTGGCACAAATCTATGGCTTGTGCCTTTATTTTAAGTAGGTTGCAAATGTTTTGAAGTTGAAGACCTCATTTTGCTCCGCAAATATACAGTTACAAACTGTATTAACAAAGGGATTGACAGAAGTGTCTTCGACTCACTCCATTGTGTCTGTTTACCTGTCGGGAGTGACTCCGACTCACTTCGGAGTGTGTCTGAGCCAGTCAAGAGTGTCTCTCTGCCTGTCCAGAGACTCTTTTTGCTAGTCGCGAGTGACTTCGAGTCAGTCAAGAGTGGCTCTCAGTCACTCCGGAGAGTCAGCGAGTCACTCTGGAGAGTGTCTGAGTCAGTCGGGAGTCACTTTGAGTCACTCCGAAGTGACTCAGACACTCTTTCTACCCTGTTGCAGGCTTTACTTAGCCTGCGTTTCGGGTTTTGCTTTTGCTTTTTTGAAGAAAGTTGCCAGATTGTCGTTTACCACACTCAAGCCGGGCACTTTGTCTTTGTTTTGCTTCACTGCCGAATAGACTTCAAGTGCTGCTACCAGCGTATCGCTACCGGCAGCGGTGTAGGTTTTCTGTAGACCTTCTGCCAACTCATTCACCTGATTAAGAATAGGGCGAACGGCGCTAAAGAGGTCGTAGTCGCGCAAAAACTCCTCTTTGTCGAATATCGCAGGGAGAATTTCGGGGTGTGTCAACACCACTTCGTGTATCTGGTCGATAAACGGAAGATAGGCATTGCCCACTTTGAATAGACTGCTCACATCTGCTGTTTGCAGTGTAGAGAGGAAGGTTAACTTGGCAGCGACTGCCGATAAGTTTTGTTTTACCTCGGCTGCATCTGCTGCCGACAGGGTTGCTGAAATAAGATTTTGTGACATGAAAAAATTGAATTTAGGGTTTATAATTAAAACTAAAAAAGACTTCAGCTAAAAGACTAAATCGCATGGATATGGGTATGATTGATACATTGTATTTGTTATTTAATATTGTTTCAACTGTTATGGGTTCATACTTGTTTCATTCATTCACTGCTCAACTAAATATAATTTTTTTGGTCTATTGAAATTTTGTCAAAGACACCTAAATTCTTATTCTCAAAATGGAGAATAAAAAAAATATTGACCAAAGCACGGCTTATAGGCACGCTTGGCAATAGCTCGTAAGTTCAGTAATTTTATAAATTGAGAGGAAAGTAACACGGCTAAATTCAACAAGATCAAAGAAATAAAATTCAATGAAATGGAGAGCCTAGTCTCGTGTTCTTATACTGTGTGCAAATATATAAAAATATTTACAACCAAAAAAGATATTATTATACGAAATAAAAAATTTGAAGTAAAAAAGTTTTGACCATAAAAAAACACACATAAAGGGTGTGTGTCATTAATCGGTAAAATTGAACATCTTCCTGTAGAGAAAAAAGTTTTCACTGGTATCAATCAAAGATCATCCTTTTTGTTTCCCTAGCAACACATAAAAATAGCGATTGAATAAAAAGATAAACGGTACTACGACGGCGATAGCCAACACTGAGCACATCAAAGCATCGAGTATCGAATTTCTGATATAATGTTCAGATTGATTTGTGAATGATGCGTAGATATGCAGTACTCCTCTGATTATCGGGAATTGCAATCCCATAATCAGCAACGAATTCTTGCCAAGGAATTTGAGGAATCTATTCGGTGAAATTCCTTTTGAGAAATACAGTGTCGCAACGATACCCGAAAATGCCGCCAAAATAAACAATAGCGGATTGCCATATTTTACATAATCCATGTCTGGCTTTTGATTCAAAACGGCGAAACAACCCATAATCAGAAACAGTAACAGAGCGATTAATAAGCTGATCAAATTGGGGCGGTTGTCGATATTAAGTGCTTGTTTCTTCAGCAAATACCCTATTCCCAAAAAGAAAACTGCCATAAAAGAGGAGTTAATGCCAAACGGAAGTCGAAATGCACCAAAATAAGACAATAATGACCCTACTGCTGCAAAACCAATCAAAATGGGTAGAAGAGGGTATTTACCATGATTGATTTTATAGGTCAGATAAAACAACACCTCGGTAACAAAAAGTGCCGGAAGAAACCACAATGCCCCATTTGGATACATCCATCCATTATCGGTGGCATAAAAAAGACCTTTTATTGTCCTCAAATCAACCACAAAAGGAGTTCTACTTTCTACTGTAACCCAATAAATGAGAGAGAGTAAATACAAAGAGACGTATGGAATAAGCAGCGTTTTGGCTTTTATTCGTGCAAAAGAAACAAGACTTTGGTATCGCTCGGGTTTGCAAAAAACGCCTGAAATAAAGAAGAAAACAGGCAAATGAAAAGCATAAATATAACGAGTATAATTCTCATCGACTATAATATGACCGAGTATAACCATAGATATTGCAATTCCTTTTGCAATATCTATGTAATCAACTCTATCGACCGCCTTCATTTTTGTAAAAAACCCTACACAAAGGCTTTGAAATATTGTATCGTTTTCGTTAAGCCCTCTTCCAGTTGGATTTTTGGTTCCCAGTTGAGTTTCGATTTTGCCAAATCGATGTTTGGTTGACGTTGTTTGGGGTCGTCTTGTGGCAAAGCTTCGAAAATCAGTTTAGATTTCGAATTCGTTAATGCAATCACTTTCTCTGCCAATTCGAGCATAGTGAATTCGTTTGGATTTCCTAAATTCACTGGTCCGATGAAATCATTATCGGTAGCCATTGTGCGAATCATTCCCTCAATCAAATCGTCGCAATACTGAAAGCTGCGTGTTTGTTGTCCACTGCCGTATATGGTGATGTCCTCGCCACGCAATGCCTGCATGATGAAGTTCGACACCACACGTCCGTCAGCAGGGTTCATGCGCGGTCCGTAGGTGTTGAAAATGCGGATAATCTTAATTTTCACATTGTTTTGACGGTGATAATCCATGAAAAGCGTCTCAGCACAACGTTTTCCTTCGTCGTAGCAAGAACGGATTCCATTTGGATTCACATTTCCCCAATACGATTCGGGTTGTGGATGTACTGAAGGATCGCCATACACCTCACTGGTGGAGGCTTGCAGAATTTTAGCTCCCACTCGTTTTGCCAAGCCCAACATATTGATGGCACCCATCACAGATGTTTTAATGGTCTTGATTGGGTTGTGCTGATAATGAATTGGAGATGCAGGACATGCCAAATTGAAAATCTGATCTACTTCGGCATAAAACGGTGTAATCACATCATGACGAACCAGTTCAAAATATGGATTATCCAACAGATGCACTACATTCTGCTTGCTACCTGTGAAATAGTTATCCAAACAAATTACATCGTGACCGTCATTCAACAATCTCTCGCAAAGATGTGAACCCAAAAAACCAGATCCACCAGTCACCAAAACTCTTTTTCTTTCCATCGTTTTATAGGAATTTATATATTAATTACGCTCTTTTGGCTCGTTCCCAAGCGCCATCATTTCGCTTCTTTCGCAGATAAGCCACGCCTTTGAACACACAAATGTTCATAAAAATGAAATAGTAGGGAATAAACAATATTTTGAATCTGATTTTACGTTGTTCTAATAATTTACCAACATGTCCGGCTGTATAAAACAGCAATTGCAATACGAAAATAGTGACATATAGCAGATTATCTGGTTGAATAACGATTATGGCGATATTGATAGGTATAAGCAAGAAGAGCAACAAAGGCGTAAGTGTCCAACGCAACACGCGGTGTGAAATGTATTGAAAACTAACTGTTCCATATTTGAAAACATTGAGCAACGATCGCAATCGCCACACCGACTGCAAGCCACCGGCCGCAATACGAACCTTGCGCTTTTCCTCTTCAGCCATTTCAGCTGACGATGTTTCCTCAGCGTAAGCATCGGGAGTGTAGGCAATTTTGTATCCACGCTGAACGATGTGCAACGAAAGGATAAAGTCGTCTAAAAGCGTATCTTTTGGCATCGCTTCAAACAGATTTGTACGAATAGCAAACAACTCACCTGCTGCTCCAACAACGCTGCACAACTCATCGTCCCACGTTTTGAGTTTCGATTCGTATTTCCAGTAAAACCCTTCGCCACTTGACACAGCTTTATCTTTTTCTTGCTGCATCACTCGCTTCTCACCAGCCACACAGCCTACCTTTGGGTCGGCGAATCGATTGGTAATGATACGAATCGAATCAGGATTTAAAAAGGTATTCGCATCCGTAAAGATAACAATTGGAGTAGTTACATAAGCCATTCCTCGGGTCATTGCAGCAGTTTTGCCAAGCCTTTCGGGTCTGTATTCGATTGTGACTTCAGGATATGTTTTCAGCTTTTCATTGGTGCTATCTGTAGTGCCATCGGTCACCCAATAGATTTTCAACTTATCTTTTGGGTAATTCAACTCTCTACAATTCTTCATTTTGCCTTCTATGACGCTCTCTTCGTTCCAAGCCGTAATAAAAAGTGTCACTTCAGGAAGTTCTTCAAACTCAGGACTTTTTGGTTTTGTCAGAAAAACTCTTTTGATTTTCACCAAAATAAAAAGCAAGAGACCATACCCCAAATAGGTATAAAAAACCACAAATGCAGATATCCAGAAAACCAATTCCAATGCTTTCATTTCCAATTCAGATTAGTTTAATCTTTTACTTTAATCCATTCTTTTTTATCGAAATCATATTTCTTCATTAACTTAGCTGGTATGCCTGCCGAAACTGAATAAGGTGGCATAGACTTTGTCACTATACTTCCTGCCGCCACAACACTATGCGTACCAATAGTAACACCTGCTGTAATTACACTATTCGCACCAATCCACACATCGTTTTCGATCACAATGGTAGAAGTATTTACACCTTGCGCAGCTATAGTTCGAGTTACATCTTCATAATCATGATTTAAACCAGATAACACTACATTTTGAGCAATATGTACATCATCGCCTATAGATATAGGTCCGATCACCGTCGACCCTAACCCAATTCGAGATCGAGTACCTATGTAAACATCTCCAACGCCATTGTTGACAGTGCAAAAATCCTCTACGAATGAGTGTTTTCCTAGCACAAAATGATTGAACGGGAAAACATCTAACCGCGCCATAATTCTTATTCTGCCATTTCTGGTATGTAGTATTGGATTAATAAATAGCCTGATCCACAATCGTGGTCTTGCACCGTAAGGAGATGCTATCGTCCAAAGGACCAATTTCTTAAGGCCACTATGAGATTTCAACTTTTCTTTAATTTTTCCAAACATTGTTAATTCGTTTTTGGGTTCATAATTGAGTTATAAATCAACAACACATCTTCAGCAGTTTTTCTCCAAGAGAATAATTTCACACGCGATAAGCCATACTCCCTTTGCTTCTGAACAATCTCTGGTTTATTTTCTAAAAGTAAGATTTTTTCTAAAATATCATTTTCATCAAAAGGGTCAATCAGTAGAGCACCATTCCCAGCAATTTCAGGCATTGCCGAAGTGTTGGATGTGATAATCGGCACACCGCACGCCATAGATTCAAGAATAGGGATACCAAAACTTTCTCTTAATGACGGATAAAGAAAAATGTCTGCCATAGAATATATGGTTGGCAAATCTGTATTAAACACATATCCCAATAACACTATATTTTTTCTAAACTCTTCATCTTTCCAGACATCAAAATGAGAAATAAACTCTTCTTTAAGATCAGCTATTACTAATTTGGCTGGTGCGGTTGATGTTTTCAGATACGCTGAATAGGCTTCCAATACTCGACGTGTATTTTTCTTGGGATCGGTATTCCCCAGAAAAAAGAAATATCTATCTGGCAGTCCATATTTGCTTGTCACATGAGCATCTTTTTCTCTTGGATAGAAATAGTTGCTAAATCCATTGTAAACAGCTGTCAATTTGTCTGCTGGCAATTGTAAAGCTTCGGTAATTCGTTTTTGCTCAAAACGTGATACGGTGATAATTTTAGTTGCCTTTTTCAATACCAAAGGAACAACTAATTTTCGGTAATATTTCCCCATTTGCTGGTAGAAAGATTTGTTCTTAGTACCATCTTCATGACCTTTTTCAAGAAATATAATGTCGTGTAAAGTGATTACTAACTTCGCAGAAGTAAAAATTGGAGCAGTATTGCTCGTGCAATGTAAGATGTCGGGCTTCCACGATTCAACGGCTCGGGGTAGAGACCATTGCTCCCACATCGGATAACCAAAAGCAGGTAACTCTACAATCTTAAAATTAGGAGTTTCGGACAAGCATCTATCCGTGTCGGGTTTAACGTAGATTCGATATTCGTTTACTGTATCAATTTTCTGTAGTTCACGAATCATTTCAAGAGCGACAAAATCCATGCCGTGCTTCCTTGGACGGAAAATTCGTTGAGCTTCGATAGCAATTTTCATACCGATTTAGATTAGGTGTAAAACAATAAAACGGCTTTATTAATTTGGTTCAGTGCCGTGAGGTGTGTGAATAAAGTGTTTCCCAGCTCCTTTTAATTTAAACAAGTTAGCGAACATTAAGAAAAAGACGTATGGTATTGAATAGAATGCTTTCAACATTTGCATCGAAAACAAGCGCCTTGGTATACTGATTAGCAACGTTACAAAAAGCACAGCGAAGAGTACCCACCATTTAACGCTTGCTGAAGGGTCAAATAATGTTGTAGCGGCTGTCATTATAAACAATACCCCAATCAGTAAAATGCGCGGCGGAAATGCCATTTGTATTACCTTGTCACAAAAGTCGATATTACCAGTACGCAGAGCCGCTGAAAACTCAGGAATAAATCGTTGAAGAATCTCAAACTGTGCTGAAAGCCATCGTTTGCGTTGGTTAGAAAAGTCGGCAGGACGCTGAATTTTCTCATCAAGCACTTCAGCGTGATGCAAGTAATGAATTTTGATGCCATCCAACAATACAGTATGTTCAATCTCTTTGTCTTCTCCTCCAATAGACTGCACGTTGTCAATCAAAAATTTAAAATGTTCAAACTCAAATGCCATTCCAGAACCAATTAATGCAGAGGACATTCCCACATTAGCATGACCTTTCCTGAAAATTGAGTTGTTTATTTCTTCGCTCACTGCATCAAGAATTGCGAAATTAGTATTCAAGTTTTTAGCAGTCCGATGGGCTTGAACAATTCTATTTCCAGATTCAAAAGCTCCATTTATTTTTTGCAGGAATAATGGCTCAATCACATTGTCCGCATCAAGTATAATGGCCACATCAAATCCTTCAATCTGTTTCAGCGCAAAATTTAGTGATTTGGCTTTGGTACTTTTCTCAAATTCAACCTTAATTACGCGGATTGGCAATTTCGAAAGACGCAGATTAGTTTCGTCTTTCATTTTATCAGATATAACCACAACTTGAACTAATTCTTTCGGGTATATCTGGGTCAGACACGATTCAACACTCTCTTCTATCACGAAATCTTCGCGATAAGCGGGTAATAGAATCACCATCTTACGCGCATTTTTCAATGACGGTTCTGGTTCCTTTCTTCTAAAAACAGATGCCCACGCGAAAAACGACAAGTAAGAGATGGGAACACAGAATAAAACAAATAAAAATGAACCTAATATACTCATAATCAATATATTTATCAAATTCAATTCTTTCCGTGAGGTGTATGTATAAACCTTTCGTTTGCCTGTCTTAGTTTAAACATATTCAAGAAAACAATCACAAATATTTTTGGCAAAGTAAACAATGCAACCATTAATTTTTTGCTAACCAATTTTCGTGGAATGGCAATAAACAAAGCAAGCAACATTAATAAAAGCAAATAATACCATTTATGACCCATATCACCCGGGTCGATTGTATTGAAAAGAATAGTCGAGAAAGCGACTCCACCCAAAATCAAGATTCTTGGGAGTAAAAGCATCTGAAAAACTTTATCACAGAAATCAATGTTTTTTTGTCTAACACCAAGCATAAAAAGTGGAAAAAAACGCTCAAGATGTTCAATCTGTGCAGCCATCCATCGACGACGTTGCTGTGCAAAATGGTCACTTTTTTGAATTTTCTCGTCCAAAATCATCGCATGATGAAGATAATGTATCTTTCCTTTATTCATCAGATAGATATGCTCTAGCTCTTTATCAAAACCACCTACCACATCCACGTGAGTCATAATTGACTTAAATTGATCAAATCGAAATGCCATTCCAGAACCGATAAGAGCTGAAGACAATCCTAAGTTGTAATGCCCTCTTCTGAAGATGGAATTATTAATCTCTTCACTCATCGCATCTAATAAAGCAATGCTATTGTTGTGATTTTTAGCCGTTCGATGACCCTGCACAATAGTAGCACCTCGGTTAAACATCGCATTAAACTTCTGCAATAAATTAACTTCAATAATATTGTCAGCATCCAGCACCAAAGCTACATCGTACCCTGTAAAATCCTTCATTCCTTTATTTAACGCTTTAGCTTTTGTGCGCTTTTTGAGCGTAATATTTTTAACAATGATGGGTAAATTACCTAGTCTTTCAAGTGTTTCTGCGTTCATTCCTTCAGCGATAACCACGACATCAAAAC
>JBAXGL010000057.1:0-11824 GCA_037139375.1 Bacteroidales bacterium
AAACAGTCGCAAAAGCGAATAAAACGAGCAGCTTTGTCGGAAGCATCAATATCCAATACACCAGCCAAGTATGCTGGCTGATTAGCTACAATTCCTACAGATTTACCACCTAAACGAGCAAATCCTACCACAATGTTTTGTGCGAATAATGGCATTACTTCGAAGAAATAGTTTTCGTCAACCACCGCTTCTACCAATTCTTTGATATCGTAGGGTTTATTAGGATCAGCTGGAACAATATCATTCAGCCGAGTATCTTCACGCGAAACATCATCTCTCGATGGCAATATAGGAGCATCCTCCATGTTGTTACTCGGCAGAAAGGTGAGTAACTCGCGCACCATCATAAGCGTATCTTCTTCATCATTGCCCATAAAGTGAGCCACACCACTTACTGCACAATGTGTTTGAGCACCACCAAGTTCCTCTTTGCTCACATCTTCGTGAGTAACAGTTTTTACAACATCAGGTCCGGTGACAAACATGTGGCTTTTTTCTTTTACCATAAAGATAAAATCGGTGAGAGCAGGAGAATAGCATGCACCACCGGCACAAGGGCCTAAAATAACAGACAACTGGGGAATAACACCCGATGAAATAGTGTTTTGAAAAAATATATCGCCATAACCGGCTAAGCTGCCAATTCCTTCCTGAATACGTGCGCCTCCTGAGTCGTTCAATGCAATAATCGGTGCACCCATTTTGATAGCCATCCGTTGAAGTTTCACGATTTTATTGGCACCGGTTCTACTCAGCGAGCCACCAAAAACAGTGAAATCATACGCATATACATACACCAGACGACCTTCAACTTTGCCATAACCAGCAATTATTCCGTCCCCTGCAATTTTGGTTTTTTCCATTCCAAAATTTGAGCATTGGTGTACTACAAATTTATCAATTTCTACAAAAGTACTTTTATCCAGAAATACGTCGATGCGCTCACGAGCAGTTAATTTACCTGATTCGTGTTGTTTCTTGATTTTATCTGCTCCACCACCAAGGACGGCAGCGCGGTTTTTTTCGATAAAAGCTTCCTGGATTTCATTCTGTTGCTTCATACAATCTTTTTTTAAGTTATAAGTTGTAGGGAATGTTAATTTGAAAATGAGCTAATTTGAATGTTTGAAAATGAAACACTCAAGTCTATTCCAATGTAATAAGAGTCTGTCCGCCATCGATGGTATCGCCTTCGTTCACTAAAATACGTTTGATAGAGCACCCTTTTTTTACTTTGTATTCGCTCTGCATTTTCATGGCCTCAATAACTATCATCGATTGGCCAGGTTCTACAGCATCACCTTCTTTCACAAGGATTTTGACTACTTTACCTGGCATAGGCGAGAAGATACGATCCTGAAGTTCATCTGTATCGTCTTTTCTTCTGTTTTTAAGGTATTTGGTTTGCAAATCTACAATTTGCACAGGGAATGAACTGAATTGCGTATTGACAGTGTAGTTTTTTCCATTCTCAGCTCGTTTCAATTCGGCATTGTACGATTTACCCTCGTGAATAATAGAGCAGACGCCATTTTGTGCCATCACTACATCTAAATCGTATGTCTTATTATCTATGCGAATGACAACTTTATTGTCATCTTTACTTACCAATTCTACTTCAGCAATTCTGTCTCCGATATGAATTTCCATAAATTTTCATTTTTATTCTAAAAATCTGAACTTAGCTTAATAAATTAAATTCTTAACATTGCGTTACGTTTACCAAATTCTCTCCATCGACTAATTGGTCTATTGTCAGTCGTTTTTGGTGCATTTTCTTCCAAGTTCAAAATGTAATCCATGTAGGCAGAAATGATTGCAATATCTTCAGTTTCATCCTGAGTCCCTTCGTAAGTTTTTTCTAACAAGAAATCGCTGTTATTTTCAATAAAATGAGTGTCATACTTACCCGTCACAAAATCTGGAGTGTCCATAATACGGCGGAGGTAGCGTATATTAGTTTTTACACCTGTAATTTTATATTCGTATAATACACGGCGCATTCTTTCGATAGCGTATTTGCGATCTACTGCCCAAACGATGAGTTTGCCCATCATTGGGTCGTAGTGCATAGGCATTTCGTATCCTTCATATATATAGCTATCCACACGAGTACCGATGCCTAGAGGCTCAGTCAGTTGTTTTATAATACCAGGGCTTGGCATAAAGTTATTTTCAGTATCCTCAGCACAGATACGGCATTCGATGGCGTGTCCTCTCTGTTTGATTTCTTCCTGACGCAAGCGAAGTGGCAGGTTGTTGGCAACATTGATTTGCTCTTTCACTAGATCTATTGCTAGCACTTCTTCGGTAATCGGATGTTCAACTTGTAGACGAGTATTCATCTCGAGGAAGTAGAAGTTGTGGTTATTGTCCACAAGAAATTCGATTGTTCCTGCACCAGAATAGTTCACTGCTTTAGCTGCCATGACAGCTTTTTCACCCATTTCGGCACGAAGTTCTGGGGTCATCAATGGCGATGGGCTTTCTTCTACAATTTTCTGGTGACGTCGTTGCACCGAACATTCGCGTTCGCAAAGATGAATCACATTACCGTGGTTATCACCTAAGATTTGGAACTCTATGTGGTGGGGAGATTCGATATATTTTTCAATGTAGACGATATCATTACCGAATGAATTGGCAGCTTCAGATTTAGCAGAGAAAAATGCGTCTTCAATTTCGCTTTCGTTGCGTATTAGGCGCATTCCTTTGCCACCACCACCGGCAGTAGCTTTTAGCATCACAGGCAAACCAATGGTTTTCACCATTGCTTTCATTTGTTCTATGGTTTCGAGGTTGTCTTGCGAACCTGGCACTACAGGCACACCAGCAGCAATCATGGTTTCGCGTGCAGATATTTTGTCGCCCATCGATATCATTGCTTCAGCAGATGGACCAATGAAGATAATTCCTTCTTCTTTACATCGACGAACGAACGCAGCACTTTCAGATAGAAATCCGTATCCCGGATGAATGGCATCAGCACCATACTGCTTGGCAGCAGCAATTATATTATCAATAACTAAATAACTCTCTTTTGAAGGTGCAGGACCAATACAGCAAGCTTCATCTGCGTAGAATACGTGACCTGAAGTCCTGTCTGCTTCGGAATAGACTGCCACCGTTTTAATCCCCATCTCTTTGCAAGAGCGCATTACACGTATGGCGATTTCGCCCCGATTTGCAATTAGTACTTTTTTAATCATATAAATATTGGTTGTTAATAGACTGTTATTCGGCAGACATCAATATGCCGTACCGTCAAAACGCGACAAAAATAAGGAGAATTTATTAAGAAAGCATCAAAATAGTGATGTTTTTGCACAAAAATAAACAAGATGTGCATAACTGTGCTAAGTTTTAATGAAATAAACATTACATTTTTAGTTTTTGTAGTTAAGCTTTTACTTCATTTTGTGCAATAATTGAATAATTTGTCGTTTTAAAGTAGGGTTGATGTTTCCTCGAACGGTAAGAAAGTGAGATAAAAGAATAGGCTTACACGTTTTCCTCGATGTCTGTAAAACAAGAACAATATGAAAGTGAATTTAGTTTATACCGAAATTGAAACTTTACACTTAAATATCGCAGCATTTCACTGAAATCATTTGTTTATTCTTTTATACCATATTAAATTTGTGATAGAAATTCGAATTGAAATCACTCCAAACAAAAAAGTAAAAATTAATCTATTAATAAATTAGAGTTATGAAAACAAGAAGTTTATTTTTAGCACTCCTTACCTTAGGAATCCTATCTTGGAGTTGCAATAAGTCGGAAGACTCATTAAGTTCATCGACACCGATGCAAACAACTGCATTGAAGTCGTCTATCAACACAAATGTTCAGCAATTGAAAAGTGCAGTTAGTGCTATCACTAGTTCAGCAGGGTACAAGCTGATTGCAGGTGATGCTGCGTTAAGAGGAACGACAGCTTCTGCACTTGATACTACCAGTATTTTATTGGCAAATATTTCAGGTGAATATGATTATAAAGCAACACCTTTCAAACGCGGCTTTATAAATTTGACACGTTATTTCAATAGATCGGCAGATAATGCATTGATGATCGTGCGTCTACCCGAAGAAAAGGTAAAAAACTATGGTACATTGTTGATGAACCGTCCTGGTGATGATTCGTTGAAAAACAATTATGTAGTTAAAGTTTCAGATTATAACTACACCTATTCGAGATCTTATGGTTACGACTACAAAATGGCGTCAAATATCAACATCAAAGATGTGAATGCAGGTGATCTTAAAATTCAATCTGCTTGGAGACCCAAATTAGGTAGTTATACTTATGCTTCTGAGTTTGCATTCGATAATGGATATTTGACCAAAGTATCTTATGCTACTGGTGACACTGCCGTTTCAACTTATGCAATCTCTAAAGATGGCAAAACGCTTTACGAAGAAAAATATACTACGATTAAAACAGTTGGTTCTGCTCGACATAAAGAAAGAGATTTCTCTTTGACAATTGGCGATATACAAATAGTACGCCAGTTGGGTGTAAAGAATAGTCTTGACAGTGCAAAGGTTTATGTAGCTGGTGTGTTACAAACTAGTGCTAAAGTGGCCATTGTAGATGTCACTAACTCTAGCACAACTGATGTAACTGAATCAACAGTTGTTAATAAAAAGAGAGAGTTGCAAATTACATTTGACGACGGGACAACCTCTACTATTAGCCAATTGGCTGGAACTGCTATCACAGACATCAGTTCACTGTTTACATCATTGCGTCAAGCTTACTTTTCTACCAACGTTGTTGATTGGGTTGCTTGGGATGTTTATTGGAATAAAAAATAAGTTTAGTTTCATAGTTTAGTAGGAAGAGGCTGTCTCGCATTAGCGGGACAGCTTTTTTTGTTTTAAAGCACTCTACTGATTAGTCCCTCTATTTCGCTTATCAAATATCGTTATCTATTGATAAAATTTGTGTTTCTATCTAACGAATCTTATATTTGTAACTATTATCAAGAAAATACAAGAGTGATGAGAGAGAAGGCATTCAACATTAGAATTATTGAACTTATTGTTTATGTTGTCATTTGGATGACTATATTTTCAATACCATTTTTCAGTGAACGGTTCAATAATACTGTCAATTGGGTGGCTGTGACCAAAGAGTGGATCAGAATGTTTTCGTATTTAATTATTTTCATATTGAATATCTATTTTTTAGTTCCTCGTCTTCTTTTCGAAAAAAAATACGCAGCCTATATCCTCTCGTCATTGACCATGATTCTATTTGTTTTTGGGATTACTATATTATTTCGTGATTACTTTTTCCCTAACCCAATAGCCATGCCTCCTATGGATTTGGGACCTGGAATGCCACCTATGGAACTGGGAAATGGCATGCCTGCTCCGATGGGCTTTAAACCAGCCGCAGGTCCGAATGAGAAGTCTGTCTTCATGATATTTGCTGATAGTTTTCTGATATCAATACTTGTAGTGGGAGCTGGCACCTCTATAAAAATGGTATCGAAATGGCTGAAAGAGGAAGACCGACGAAAAGATGTGGAGAAAGAACAATTGAAGACCGAATTAGCTTTTTTAAGGCATCAGGTCAGCCCGCATTTTTTCATGAATACGCTCAACAATATTCACGCACTGATTGATATTAATGCCGAAACTGCGAAAGATTCAATCATTCGCCTCTCTACCTTGATGCGTTATTTGCTTTATGAAACTGCACACGGACAAACGAGTTTGAAGAAAGAAATAGAATTTATTGAAAGCTATATTGCGCTTATGCAATTGCGGTTTTCAAAAAAGGTAGAGATATCAGTGAAAGTTCCCAGACAAATTCCTGAGATTCAGATTCCTCCTATGCTTTTTATCTCGTTCTTAGAGAATTCGTTTAAGCATGGCGTAAGCTATCAGACCAAATCCTTTGTAATATTCGATTTAGAGGTATTAGAGCATCATTTGAAATGCAATATTAAAAACAGCAAGCCCGACCACAAAGACATTCAAGATAAGACCCATTCAGGAATAGGGCTTTCGAATATTCAAAAAAGTCTCACATTGCTTTATGGAAATGAGTACACTCTTCAAATTCGCGACACTGAGAAGGAATTTGAAGTAGACTTGACTATTCCTATATATGACACAAACAAACATAATGAAATCATAACATAAGGAAATCATGATGAAAATTAAATGTCTTGCCATTGATGATGAACCACTTGCGCTCAAGCAGATAAGTTCGTATATCGATAAAACTCCATTTCTCGAGCCTATCGCTCTTTGTCAGAGCGCATTAGAGGCCATGGAGTTTCTCTCAACACAAGAGATTGATTTGATGTTTGTGGATATCAATATGCCCGACATCAATGGTATGGATTTTGTGAAATCGCTTGATAAAAAGCCGTTAATCATCTTTACAACTGCCTACAGCGAATATGCTATCGAAGGATACGAAGTGGATGCTCTTGATTATATCTTGAAACCTATTAGTTATGCCGTTTTCTTAAAATCGGCAAACAAAGCCAAATCATGGTTCGAAAACAATCAGAAGCAAGCTGAAGTTGTTCAAACAACACAAGATTTTCTGTTTGTAAAATCAGAATACAAGTTGATTCGCATCTTACTCTCTGAGATAAAATATATAGAAAGTGCAAATGAATACATTCAAATTCATCTGATCAATAATGAATCAGTCACCACTCTTATTAGATTGAAAGTGATGGAAGAACAGCTGCCCAAAGATAAATTTATGCGGGTGCACCGATCATTTATTGTAAATCTGGATCGGGTGAAAGTGATAGAACGGAACCGAATTATATTTGAGCGCAACGTGTATATACCTATCGGCGAACAGTATAAGGATGTTTTTCAAGCGTTCATTGACAAGACATTTTTGATGTAACTTGTTTGTTTTGATGTCAGACTAACCGAAGTTCCACTAAATAGTGAAAATGATCGTCCTCGTAGATTTTTTCGCAAGTAAAACCTTGTTGAGAAGCTATTTGCGAAAGAGTGTCGATGTCTATGTAAAGCCAGTCGAATGATATACCTCTGTAGTTGGCAAAATCCATCCTGTAGCTCATTTCTCCGTAATATTTGTCATTTAAGTCAATTGCAGCACTACCATCTTCATCCATAAACATATAGATTATGTTTGATGAGTCTAGAATTATTTTACCCTCTTTGTTGAGTAGTGATTTTGCTTGTTGAAAGAATTTGGCGACATTGTCGATGTGTTGCACAATGCCAATTCCATTCATTAAAAGTAGTAATGTGTCGTATTTCTCTCCTTTGAGAGTGAAGAAATCCTGAAACCTGACATCATTGAGACAGCGCTTTTGCATCACTTCCACCGCTCCTTCTGAAATATCGATAGCTGTGACCGACTTGTCTTCGTTTTGAAGATAAAGGGCATGACTACCAGCTCCAGCACCTGCATCGAGTATTCGTCCATTGCACCGCTTCAATGCAATTTGTTCAATTTCCGGCATTTTTTCGAACGTTCTAAAAAATAGTTTGATGTCCCATTTTTCGGTTTCGGCAATGTCGCTGAAAACAGTGAACTTCGCACTTCTTTTACCTTGCCAATAAGCTAACAATCCTTTGCCGTAAGCATCTCTGTCAATTTTCTTCATCACTGTTTTCTCTCAATTTCTCGAAGGTTTTCCATTTTCTTCTTTTCCAGAAAACCATATATGCCTTCGAGGTGCTCGGTTACTTTTTTATTGCCAAACTCATACACCTTAGTTACCAGTCCATCGAGAAAATCACGATCGTGAGATACGACAATCAGTGTTCCATCAAAATCATTCAATGCAGCTTTCAATATGTCTTTCGTCTTCATGTCGAGGTGATTAGTTGGTTCATCGAGAATAAGCAGATTGACTGGTTCGAGCAACAACTTTATCATTGCCAGTCGGGTACGTTCGCCACCAGATAACACTTTTACCTTCTTAGCCGAAGCTTCACCACCAAACATGAATGCTCCCAAAAAGTCTTTCACTTTTGTGCGAATATCGCCCACCGCCACATCGTCGATTGTTTGAAAAACAGTGAGATTTTCATCGAGCATCGAAGCCTGATTCTGAGCAAAATAACCAATCATCACATTATGTCCGAGTGTGAGTTTCCCATCGAAATCAATCTCTTTCATGATAGATTTCACCAACGTGGATTTGCCTTCTCCATTTCGACCAACAAACGCCACTTTTTCTCCTCTTTCGATGGTGAAATTGGCATTCTGATAGACTATGTGATCGCCGTACTTCTTTCCAAGACCATCTGTCACTACCGGATAGGTTCCTGAGCGTGGCGATGGAGGAAATCGCAACCTCAAGGCAGATGTATCTTCTTCGTCAACTTCTAGTATCTCAAGCTTTTCGAGCATTTTTACTCGTGACCCGACCTGATTGGTTTTCGAATAAGTACCCTTAAATCGTTCGATAAACTCCATATTTTCAGCAATCATCTTTTGCTGCTCTTCGAATGCTTTTTGCTGATGCACGCGGCGATCTTTTCGCAATTCGAGGTAGGTTGAGTAGTTTACTTTGTAGTCGTAGATGCGACCCATTGTCACTTCTATGGTGCGAGTAGTAATGTTGTCGACAAAGGCTCGGTCGTGCGAAATGACGATCACGGCTTTTGAGTTGTTGATCAGAAAATCTTCGAGCCACTGGATTGAGTCGATATCGAGGTGATTAGTAGGCTCATCGAGGAGGATGACATCCGGTTTTTTGAGCAATATTTTGGCTAATTCTATGCGCATACGCCACCCACCGCTAAAATCGCTGGTTGGTCTGCTGAAATCTTCGCGCTGAAAACCCAATCCGAGCAATGTTTTTTCTACTTCAGCATCGTTGTTTGAGGTATCTGCTGAGTAGAATTTTTCGCTCAAAGTAGAAACTTTCTCAATCAATTCATAATAGCTATCGGAGTCGTAATCTGTTCGTTCAGATAGTTCTCTGTTTACCTCCTCCAGTTCTTTCTCCATTTCCAATATATGCGAGAATGCGCGGGATGTTTCGTCGAATACCGACCGATCGTTTTCTGTCATCAGGTGTTGTGGAAGATAGGCAATGATAGCCTCTTTGGGCGCAGATATTTTCCCTTTATTCGGGATGCGTTCGCCAGCTAAAATTTTGAGCAAAGTCGATTTACCTGCTCCATTCTTCCCCATCAATGCGATGCGGTCTTTCTCGTTTATTACAAATGAAATATCTTGAAATAGAGTAGTTCCTCCAAACTCTACCGTAATGCCATCAACTGAAATCATATTATGTTTTTAAATTCGGCTGCAAAGATAGGCACATTTGCCGAAAAAAGGATATGTTGATAGTGGCATTAAAAAAGGTCAGACAATTTTGTCTGACCTTTTCGTTTGATTTAATAAATTACGGCAGGGTTACGGTAGCCATCTTTATCTTCGTACCAATCGGGATATTCTAAACCATCACTCTCCGCCCATCTGATAAGATGCAGATAAGCATTATTCAATGGAGAATGTTCTATAGGGTATTTGAACCCTTGAATAATATTGATACCCCAAGGCAAATTGTTCACTGTCTTATAGTAACGGCTGTTGATCACAGAGCTATCATCCTTCGTGCCAAGCAGTGTTAAATTCGCGAGAGCGGTTGGCACTCTGTCAGCTAAGTGAATTTCTACACCACGTTGTTTATCAGCGATAATATAGAAGTTAAAGGCACTTGCTGGCAATTGACTCAATAAAACTGTTCCACCTGCTGGAGCAACACCGTCTTTAATGAAGGTAATTTTAAGGTTCAATGTTTGATAAGGAATGAATGAAGCAGATTTTTCTGTGTTGACACCTACACTACCACCAACTGGCGGCATCACATTGTAGAAATTGTCAAATACGATACAATTGGCATACGTCTGACCACTTTCTAACCTATTTGGAGCTAATGAAATGTAGGAGGGGATGCTGTAGTTTGCACCAGTAACCGATGTGATTTTATCTGGGGAAATGTTGTCTAATTGGAAGCCAAATCCATTTTTATAAGCAGCACCTGACGCTTTCAAGGTGAATTGACCTAATATTTCTACTATTTGGTTATGAGCATTTGTTACCGTATTGATATTATAATCGACTACGACATCATTAAAATCGTAATCAGCTTTTGTTGGCCAATTATCTTCGAATGCTAATGTGCCGTTTGATGCCGCAGCGGGATAGTAAGTGTTGTAGGCTCTATTCGGATCATTAGGATATTGATCACTTGAGTCAGGGACACCATCGCCATCTGTATCCACAATCATTGCTTTAGGCAAACAGTTGTTTGCTGGGTCTGACCAATATTCACCTGGAATTACAATATCATCCGCATCAGCTCTGTTGTTTCCTCCAGTTCCTACAAAACTTATTTGAATTTTGTAAGCAGTGGTTGCATCATTTGCAATTTGCGAAGGAATTGGGATAGTAAGTGACTGTAATGCGGTCAACATACCATATCCTCCTGAAGTTCCTGGGAAGTTGAATGTGTAAAAAGAATTAGACGTTCCTTCGCCATAAGGCGCACCTGCACTATAAGGAATATAAGTAACAACAACTTGTTTGGTATTGCCTGTATTATTTTCAAGCTTTACTTTCATGGTTATATCTCCAGAACCCATTTTCATCCATGGAGTTTTCACCCATGAACTGCCAATGGCAGGATTCGACATCGAGTTGCTTCGCAATGACCAAGTTCCTGAAACAACCAAGCCTGCAGCATTTGTATAGCTCGTGGCACCAAATCCCCAGCAATTTCCTTGCTCTATAGCACGATTTCCTGACTCACAGTTTAACGTGACTTGCGCTGTAGCTGCAACTGATATTACAAAAAGCCCAGCAATCAATAGTTTTGTTTTATTTATTAGAGTTTTCATGAGTCAGATTTTTAATTATTGTCAGTTACTACTGGTATGAAAGAAAAACTCGCTTTCCCATCTTTGATGGTAGCCGTCTGTTCGATGGCACCAAACTTCAGTTTCAGCTCCTTATCGATAGCTGGTACTTCTAATGACAATAGATGGTTGTCGGACATCAAATGATATCCTGAGTAGTAAAGTTCTTTGGTATCACCAATGGTGAGGGTCGATTGCACAGGTTGAACTGTTGGGAGTCCAGTGATATCAACTGTTACTGTCTGAGCAGTTTTCCATTGAAAATCTTTGGGAGCAATCAGGTCGTTCATGCTTTTTGCGTTATTCGAAGGCGCAAATTCTTCTAATTTGTCCTTAACGCAACTTGAGAGCAAAAAGAAGGCAGTTCCAAACAATGCCATCCATACTAATTGTTTTGTTTTCATTTTAAGGTTTTTTTATGGTGATGAAATTAATAAAAAACCTTCAAAGATAACAAGATAATTGAATATGTGTTATTTTTTATACTATTTTAATATATATTAGGCAATGCTCTATATCCAGCTTTGTTATCGTACCAATCGGGATATTCAGCACCAGAAGTCTCTGCCCATCTGATCAAATGCAAATAAGCTTCGTTAAGAGGTGCTCTTTCTACGGGGTAGTCAAATCCTTGCACAATGTTTATCGCCCAAGGTAAATTGTTTCGGGTGCGGTAGAAGCGTGAAGATCCAACTGAATCATCGTCGTCTTTACCGAGGTACGATCTGTTTGCCAGACTTGTGGGCACTCTGTCGGGTAAGTGAATTTCGACTTCTCTATTTTTATTAGCAATCAGGTAGAAATTGTAAGCCGATGCTGGTAAGTCGCTCAATAACAGAGTGCCACCTGAAGGAGCTACGCCTTTGTTGAGGAAAGTCAATGTGACAGTAACTGTTTGCGCTAGAGCAAAAGAGTTGCTTTTCAATGTATTCAC
>JBAXGL010000058.1:0-11643 GCA_037139375.1 Bacteroidales bacterium
CTGCCGCAACACCCGGACTTGCAAAGTCTATGCATCATCATCATCTTATGGAATATTGAGCTGCAAGTCTGCTACCATTTATCCTATTAATCGTATTCGTCCATTCGATCTATTACTTTGTCGAAGATCTTGCTCAATTCTCTGAAAACTAAGTAAACGATGGCTGCCACAACGGCCAAAAATGCTACGATGAATAAAAAAAGTTGCATATCAATCAGATTTAAAGGTTTCAGTTTTTTTTGCGGCCGACAGTCTCCCGACTATCGGCTGCTATACACACACTTATTATTGTCTGCCATTTTATCCCTGTGCAGTGCAGGTGTTTATAAAGTCATATTGTTTTTATGCCAAAAAGCGATTAACTTTTCGTTGGTCGACACCCCGATATTTCGCCTCAGGGCTTCGCAATGGTTTTTCACAGTGAAAGGGCTAATGTGTAGCACTGCGGCAATCTCTTCGTAGCTCAGTCCGTTTTT
Organism: Bacteroidales bacterium; assembly: GCA_037139375.1. Classification (GTDB taxonomy): domain Bacteria; phylum Bacteroidota; class Bacteroidia; order Bacteroidales; family UBA7332; genus CAXXIC01. The sequence goes on from JBAXGL010000058.1 coordinate 477, forward strand.
CAGCTGAGAGAATACCAGCATTTCCGACTTCCGGATATTGAGCGTCAGCCGTGGTAGGCAAATCACACCTTCGTCTGGGCAAATGCCACCACGAAGCGGACAGCTCACATATTCGAGGTGAAACACACCATCTTCGTCAATATCCATTTTAGTGGTATCGAGGCTTGCGAAGTTGCAGCGGTTGAAGCGGTCCACAATTTTGTATCTGAAAAACGAAATGTTCTTTTGAGAAGCAGCGTGTAGCTCCGTTAGTCGAGCCATCGCCTCGGCATAGCGAACGCCAATGTATTGATATTCGTAATCAATAATCTCTGTCTCAGATTGAGAGAAAGATTTCACCACATCATTCCGGCGAAACATGCGCTCACCATCAGGGAAGCTAAAGAACTCTACATTCTTACACATCGAATTCGAAATTGAAGTTGTTATCCTTGAAAGCCTGGTTCATCACTTTCATATCAGATACGCTCCATCCGTTGGTACGTTTCCGATAATAGAAGGTTGCAATGCTGCATCCAGTTTGAGCCATCACAATATTTTGAATGACTCTTTTGGTGGTTTCATCTTGCGCATCGTAGTAGTCTGAAAAGACTATATCCGAAACTTTAACGCTTGTATTTGTTGTCATTATTAATTTAGTTATTAAATTAGTAATGCAAATATATTATATGTAGTTGAATAAATATGCTATATATCGCATAAAATATACGAGATATTGTTAATTTATAATCGATATAAATAAAAATTATGTATAAGTATCAGATAATCAATAAGCTAATTGATGATTATAGAATTATAAATAAATCATTAACTCAGCAAGATATAGCAGACAAAATCGGAATATCGATGACGTCTCTTAATGTGTATAAATCTGGGAAAACTCAGCCAACGGTAGAAATGGCTGAAAAAATAGCAAAGTTCTTTGATAAAGATATGAACTACTTCTTTGATGTAGAAGAATGGAAATCTATGGATATACCTTCTATTGCTTCTGAGCAAACTCCAAAATACGGCGCAGACATAAAAGACAAACTCATCGCACAGCTCGAAGAACAGGTGGCAATGCTTCGCTCTCAAAATGAAGATCAGGCCGCAATGCTCACAGCTTTCCGCACTGGAGCAATAAAAGTCGTAGATACACACTTGGGAAACGACCAAGATGGGAAGTGTGGGTAAATCAAAATAGAGAAGATATGTTTGACGGGAAAAAAGTAAAAGAGGTGATGGATAGTTATTCAGGGAGTAAAATAGATTTTTACACCAAATCGGGATTATCTAAAAGTACAATCATCAGCATGATGGCTACCAGAAATCCACAAGCCGATAACCTGGAGAAACTAGCAGATTTCGTTAAAGCACCCATCGACTACTTTTTTAATCGCGATATTGAAATAGACAACAAATTTCTGGAGAAAAAGAATAAACAATCAATCAAGATTTTAGTAGAAGAGATAAAACAACTTACAAAGAAAAATACCCTGATGGAAATCGAAATCGAACGATTGAAAAGAGTTATAGAAGACTCGCAATTTCACAAAGCAGACTAAATAAATCAAGAAAATCAAACATAAAATATTCAACTAATCGAACATAATAACCAATAATACAGCGTATTTAATATAAGAATAAACTAAAACCATTTGTAACTACATAAAATGCAGGCGTAATGTATCCGAAATATTTACAATCATTTGATTTTCAATGGCGCTAATAGTGCGCCAGGAACCTCAAAAAAGCCGATAATCAGAAATGATTATCGGCTTTTTAATTCACATCATCAATTGCTACTCCATTCTCATCAAGAATCGAGCGATTCTGCGGGTGCGCTGCGACAGCAGAATCGATCGCCCTGAAGTGGTTTCATTTATAATCGCATCGTTGGTGCCACGAATGGTAAGTAGTTCCAAACTTTCGTTGTAGTTCACTTTGAAATCGTTACCCAACTCATCGATGGCAGCATTTAAGTAGCGCGTATTATCCACACAAACAGAAATACTGACCGCAGAACTCTGAATCAACGAGATTTTGAGGCGATGCTTGTGGAAAACGACAAACGCTTTCGAGAGGCTTTCTTCTAATACAAAAGAGAAATCACGCGGACGAACAGTGACAAGCACCAGATTCTTTCGCAAAATCAAAACAGGCACATCAATCGGTTTGTCTACAATCGATTTGATGACCGAACCCGCTTCTGTTGGTGCAGAAAACGGACGCACAAACAATGGAATATGTTTGTTTTCGAGCGGTTTGATGGTTTTGGGGTGAATTATCTGTGCACCACTGTATGCCAATTCTACAGCATCGTAGTAGGTAAGTTCGGGAATGAGAACGGTATTTTCGAAAATGCGCGGGTCAGCATTCAGAATGCCGGGAACATCTTTCCAAATGGTTACGCTTTCGGCATCAAGCAAATTGCCCACCACCGCAGCAGTGTAGTCTGAGCCTTCACGTCCAAGCGTGGTTGGGTCGCCCTTGGTGTTTGAACCGATAAACCCTTGTCCGACATAAATGCGATGATCTTTGAATTCAGCTGCAACTTTCATCCTTAACGCCGATTCATCCATGCGAATATTGGCTTCGCGGAAATTGCTGTCAGTCATCAAGAGTTGACGCATATCCAACCAGCAATTGTCTACACCGCTATCTAGTAGAAAAGCCGACACAATGGTGGTGGAAATCACTTCACCGTAAGAAACTAAGTGGTCGTAACATCGATCATAATCATCACCAGCTTCCTTCGAAATATAAGCTTTCATCGCATTGAAAAAAGGATTTATTGCTTGAATTCCATTTTCTGGCAAGCTGAAAAGTTCGCGAATAATATCGGAATGGTAAACCTCTACCTCTTCAAGCTTTGCAAGTGACATGGCTTTATCAGCTTTCATAAAATGCTCGAGAACCTCTTCCAATGCGTTAGTGGTTTTCCCCATTGCCGAAACAACGACAAAGAGATGACCCTCAACGGCTGACACAATCTTAACGATATTTCTGATTCCATCAGCCGACTTGACTGATGCACCACCAAATTTGTAAACTTTCATACGATTTCTTCATGTAAATTCAACAAAACAAAGATATATTTTTTGTAGAACTATTTCAACAGAATGCTCAATTCTTTTCTAATGGATTGGTGGTATATTGTGAAACCGAAATAATAGAAATAATAAATTATCCTTCATTGGATACAGTGTCAAATGTCATTTGGATATAAAAAAAGCCATCTAACGACGGCTTTTCAATATTAATTTAAGATTTCTTCTAATTTTTGAGGTGAGACATCTTTCGCTACAATCACACCATTCGGATCAATCAGGTAATTTGCATACCCGTTTGCAAGGCTATAAGTTCGAAAGATTTCGGAATTTGAGCCTTCTTCTACAAAATATTGAGTTGAAGCGGAAATTCCATCGCTGCGAAGGGTTTCGTCGAAAATCAACTTCTGTGAGTCGAACGAGAACGAAGCCATAAGCACACGGTCAGCATAGTGCTTTGTAATTGAGTTGTACATCAGTAGGTTATTCATCCGCGATTGTCCGTCGTAAGCTGCCCAAAACTGGAGCAACAAGTAATGACCACGCATACTACTCAGCAACTCTTTTCCTGTTTTGTCTATTTGAATGGCAGGAGCGGTGCTTCCGGGCATCAATCCGATATCGGGGAGTGAATCTTTTGCCACATAAGCGGTGGAAGGTATCACTATCAACAAAAGCAAGAAAATACTTTTAAAAGAACGCATAAAGTTTGGTTTTCGTTATACAAAAAGCTTTCAATCGTACAGAAATATACTCCTTTCAGCTTCGCAGATTTTCTGCTGTAGAAAACGTAATTCATTATAAATGAACTCATTTCTTGATTCTTGAACCAATACAAATATGAGCCTAATGAATCAGACAACCAAATATTATGGTTTTTTTATGAGAAAACGGAGGCATTTAACGCTTTTACCTCCTTCAGATGTTAATTTGCGTTTCTATTTTTACATAAAGTAGTCAACACACGAGCGACTATCGAGGCATTCTCTAATTTTTGAGGCCACAGCCACGTGCTCCGGATGCTTTGCATATACGTCCACATCTTCGAATTTATCAAATTCAGAAACCAAACAGAAATCGAATGCTTCGGCAAGATTGATATTAATGCCCACCTCCATCGATTTTAGAACATCTATTTTGCCAATTAATGATTCGAGACCCATTTTAAATTCTGCCAGTTTCAATGCTTTTTGCTCCTGCGTTTCAAAAGGTTTTAGTTTGAACGATACAATGTGCTTTACCATCTTTATATTATTAAATTGAGGTGCAAATATAATCTAATTAAGCCTGATTCGACGAACAACAGATTATGAAAAAGTCTTGACGTTTGATGTTCAGCAATCAATTTTGGATTATTTAATATTTTAACCGAAAAGCTATAGAATCGGAATGACACAAAATCATTTTGAAATATTATCTTTGCAATAACATAAATCACTAATATCATCTAAATAATGGAAAAACCGTATGTAATTGGTATCGACATGGGCGGTACCGGCACCAAGTTCGGTATTGTAGATACCAAAGGAACAATCTTAGGACAGGGCTCAATTGCGACTCCCGACTATCCCGAAATCAATGACTATATCGATGCACTTTACGAAGGATTGCTTCCTTTGATTGAAGAAGTGGGTGGATTTTCACAAATCAGAGGAATTGGCATCGGCGCACCCAATGGTAATTTCTACAAATCGTCTATCGAATTTGCACCAAATCTTCCTTGGAAAGGCGTTATACAACTCGGAGATTTATTGAAAGCTAAATTCCAACTTCCATCTGCCGTAACCAATGATGCCAACGCTGCAGCTATCGGCGAAATGACCTATGGCGTTGCTCGTGGAATGAAAAACTTTATCATCATTACACTGGGAACAGGTGTTGGTAGTGGTATCGTTATCAATGGTGATTTAGTGTATGGTCACGATGGTTTTGCGGGTGAGTTAGGGCATACGACTATCCGTCGCACGAATGGTCGCCTCTGTGGATGTGGCAAAAAAGGATGTCTCGAAACCTATGCTTCAGCTACTGGTGTAGCTCGTACTGCACGCGAAATCATCGAAACAAGTGATGAGAAAAGTTCTTTGAGATCGTTAGATATTGATAAAATCACGTCGAAAGATGTGTATGACGCAGCCATAGCTGGTGATAGCGTGGCGGCAGAAATTTTCAGAACAACAGGAAACATACTTGGAGAAGCATTTGCTGATTTCGTGGCATTTTCAGCACCCGAAGCAATTGTCGTATTCGGCGGACTAGCTCAAGCTGGAGAATTGATTATGAAACCCATCAGAGAAGGATTGGATAACAATGTACTACCTTTGTGGAGAGGCAAAATCAAAGTCTTACCTTCGGAATTGAAAGCAAGTGATGCTGCCATTCTTGGTGCAGGTGCATTAGGATGGGAAGCGAAATGAGTTATGAGTTATGAGATATGAGTTGTAAGTTATAAGTCGTAAGGCAGGTTAAGATTTACAACAACATAATCTGAGAGATAAGAGATCCCCAAGGCAATTTGTATTGGGGATTTTTTTGAATAAATCTTCGGAAATATAAAAAATTTAGTTCATATTTGCATTACCAATTTGCGGAAATAGCTCAGTTGGTAGAGCATCAGCTTCCCAAGCTGAGGGTCGCGGGTTCGAGTCCCGTTTTCCGCTCAAAAGAAAGGCTTCGTATTATGCGAAGCCTTTCGGGTTTTATTTATAAATGTAGATGTTATTTCGGTATCCATCTTTGTTTTCATACCAATCAGGAAAAAGCACTCCATTCGATTGAGCCCATTCGGCTAAGTGCAAGTAAGCCTTCAAAACGCCTACATTTTCAAATGGATAATCAAATTTTTCGTAGATATTAATAGCCCATGGTAGGTTCTTTGAGCTTCGATAATACTTGTTTTGAGATGCATTGCTGGCATCATCTTTGGTGCCAAAGTAAGATAAATTAGCTAAAGCAGTTGGTGGATAATCTACTAAATGAACCTCTCTATCTCTCGTTTGGTCGATAAACATAAACGGATTGAAGGCAGCAATATTGAGGTCGGTAAGCGTATAGGTATTGGGTTTGTAAGTAATGTGCAAAACTAAAGTATCAGGCTTAGAAAAGAGCTGACCAGCAGAAGTATTCACTCCTATCCCACTGTTGTAAGAAATACATTTAAAAGCATTATCAAAAACAATGAAGGTTGGTTTATTCTGATTATTCTCAAGACCTGATGAAGCGATAGAAACTATGTTTTCATTCAAGCTCGATCCAGTAACACTGATTGCACTTTGAGGAATATTGTTGCTGGCAAACTGAAATCCAAAGCCATTTTTGAAGGAAGCACCAGCTGCTTTTACCACAATTGTTGCATAAGATTCTACCAACATATTTTTGCTATCAGTCACATTCTTAAATTGATAGTCCACCACTAAATCGTTGAAGTCATAATCTCCGCTTGAAGGCCAATTGTCTTCAAACACCAAACTACCAAAACCGCTCGACGGATAATAATTATTGAAAGCTCTTGTGGCATCGTTTGGATAGTCGTCGTATCCGTTGAGCACACCATCGTTATCATTATCGATACCATATCCGGTATCGAGCGAGAAACTTCCGATTAAAGCCCCGTTATACTGACTTGTAGCAGCTGTATTTACCACTGAACCACTCCCTTCGTCAAACTTCCACAACGCCATAAGTCCTGATTCAGCACCACTCCACCCCAAGTTTTTACCTTGAATAACTTCCGCATCTGTAAGCGGTTTTGTCCAAACAGACACATCATCAAATTTGCCTTTGAAAAACTTCTGATTCCCACCATCGCTTCCTATGGAAAACAGTCGACCGTTTTTATGCAAATCAACGACAGAGGTCGATTTAGAATTCACCAAAACACCATCTACATAGAGTTTTATCAAACCATTTGCGTAAACAGCGGCTATATGATACCATCTGTTCAATACGGGTTGACCATTACCCCAATTGACATCGGTATTGACCATGTCACTCATTTCTACACTTGCCATCCAGCCTTTGTACAAATCCTGACCTATAGAAAAACCGTCCCAATCACCCTTTTGAATAATTTTAGCCGTTTGTTGATGGTCTGCTTTTACCCATGCTTCGAGAGTGAAGCCGTTATTGAAAAGCACATTGCCCGAATTTGGAATAGAGACCCAATCGGTTGTACCATTGAGCGATAAAGAATAGTTGACTGAATTTGCAGATCTTGCTTGAGCAAGACTTACCACATCAACCGCATTGCCAACGATAGGAAACAACTGCGAATTTACATTCAAATTATCAAGATACGATGGGATAGATATGGTGAGGGTCGAATCTGGCTGACTTCCATCATAAAAACCTTTGTAGAATTGCACACTTTCATCGGGCAAAGAAAGTATAACCATACCTGTCATGGGTTTATGAAAATTAACGGTAACATCTTTTGATGTTTTCCAATTAAATTCACCATTAACGGCTAAATCATTGATGTTTGTTATTTGGGTTTTAAAATCAGAAAAGCGATCTAAACAGGAGCCAAATACAACAATCAATAAGATGTAGATAGGGATTCGTTTCATCTGTTTATAATTGATTTTTAAAGGTCGCAACGAACTAAAATAGCTGGTATGGTCTTCTCTATTATTTCTTTTGCAAAAATAGTATATCTTTTAGATTATCACAAACAAATCACTTAAAATCAATCCATTAAACAAAACCGTCACATCAATGAGACGACAATGAATGTTTTGCAATACTTTTATCTTTTCTGATAAACTTTGGCATTGTTACGATATGCTGGATTGCTGTACCAATCGGTATAAAGCGCACCTAAAGATTGAACCCACTCAGGTAGTTTCAAGTACACTTCGTCGATTCGTGTTAACTCTATCGGATAGTAGAAAGTATCAGGAATATTTAATGCCCAAGGATATTCTAAATCACCTTTATACCAAATAGTTGATTGGTTCGTACGATCGTCTGCAGTTCCAAATAGCGAAAGGTTAGCAAGGTCGGTTGGTCTCTGACCTGCCAAATGTATCTCACGCCCTCTTTGCTGATCAGCAACAAGAAAAGGATTAAATGGAGCACTACCTAAATCAGCAGCAGAAACCGCTGTGGCAAAGGTTACAGACAACTCTATTGGAACAGCTGGCAAAGTAGGTAAATCTTGCACTGTGTTGATGAAGTCTGTCGGTCCGTTACCAAATAATTTGTGCGCATCGGGGAATACCGGAATCACAGCAAAGCTCTGTCCAGTCTCATATCCTTTAGCATTGACATTAAATATTCCGTTTCCAGCAAGGTCTCTTTGTCCGGATACTGACTCTATATTGGCAGGTGGGGTTTTAAACTGAATTGCAAAACCGTTTCTGTATTTCGCACCTACAGCCTCAACCGAATAACTGGCATGAACATCCTTAATGTTACCCGCAGCATTGGTTACCAACTGATAGCGATAGCTAACGACTAAATCATTGAAATCGTAATCTCCTTTGTTTGGCCAATTGTCTTCAAAAGCCAGCGTACCATTTCCAGTTGTTGGGTAATACTGTGTGAATGCTCTTTGGGGATCATTGGGGAATTCATCAATATCATCCTTTACTCCATCGCCATCCGTATCCGTTGGTGTAACGGGAACAAGCACTTTCATATTTCGTTTGTCAATCGCCGTAATGGGATTAGCGGTGGCATAATACAGAGCATCATTAAAATCCTGATCTCCAGCTGATCCTTTTGCATTACGCTCAGTATCTTCAAACCCGATGATAATGTGATCTGTAACCTTGTCGTATAACAAAATGTTTTGTTGCAGTTTATTTGTATTCAGATCCGACAGTGAATAGAGGGGATTCCATGTAGGAGTTATTCCTTTATTCACCCCCACACCGTTATGAAACCCAGCCGGATACATAAACCAACTGATAGTAAGTCCGCTTGGGAAAGTATCTGTCCAAATGCGAGTTGTTTCATTATAATATTTCAATCGTACTTTGTCACCTTGCACCATACTGCCGTTTCCAGAGTCACCCGACTGCGATCCATAAGGAGTTGAAGAATTTGGGAAAATGACCACCTGTTTTGAAATATCTGAAATGCTTGCTGGTGCTGAATTTGTTGGATAATAGATGTAGCCCAATGTGTTTTGCCACCAGGCTCCCTCAGCTAAAAAAGATACCCATATCTGGCACTTATCCAACGTCACAAAGCTTCCACTATTTGGATCTGTAAACATACTTGGGTTCGTTTTCACAAGATTAACCTTCTCAGGAAGTGCTGCGTTCACAGCCAACTTCAAATCATTGCTCACCACATCGCGACTTTCGACATAGGAAGGATATCCTAAATTTGAGAAATCGCCCAAAACCCATAAATTACTGCTCGCTGTAAAGGGTGCCACTTCGTATTTCCAAGGAGTAGCTACTGCAGATGCCGATCTCAAAACGGAAGACTTAGAAATAGAGACCGTTTGTGCAATATTTTTTGATTTAACGGCCACTTTAACCGGTAATGGAAAATCAATCGAATTTATTTTAAGGTAAAGTGTATCTACAATGGAGCTGAGCGTTAGCGTTGTGATCAGTTGACCATCAGCATCAGTCTGAGCAGTAGCAAACTTCTGTACATCAGTGCGCCATGTGGAAGTACCCGCTAAAAGTGGATTGCGATCATAAATCTCAACACCTGTGTTGGTAACGGGTAGATTGTTAATACCATTAAATGATACATTGACACGATAGTCACCTTGAGAATCATAGTTGAATACACTCGTGGTGTTCACATTTCCTTGCGGTAGTGTACTCGGAAGCTCGTTTAAACAAGAAGAAAAACCAACAATTGAGAGGAGTCCTGAAATCAGACCTACCTTGGCATTTTTTAGTCGCATAAAATATATAATTAAGAGTGCTGCAAAATTACTGCTTCTTTCGAAATCAGATGCAATTAATTAAAGAAATATTTATGCAATAATTATAATATTAACTACTATTAACATATAAACACCTTGATATCTAATACATTACTCTATAAACATGGTTTGTTGATAAAATCAACTGCATTTTATTACATTTATAAAATGATCAATTTATTATGCCTTTCGCGGGATTTACGAATGCTAATGCTGAAAAATTATAGTATAGCATATTCTCAGCAAAATGCCAAGCTTCAATGCTGTAAAGAAAACAGAAGATGTTTGGCTTAAGCCAAGAGCTAGAGTGTATCAGCTATCCGTCCCATAAATGGGACGGCAATGAAAAGCAAGAAAGAACATTGTTTGATTATCCCATAAATGGGATTTTTTAATGCTGATAAATTATAGTATAGCATATTCTCTGCAGAATGCCAACATTCATTGCCGTCTGCTTTAGCTGACGGAAATGAAAGACAAACACCAATTGGCTTTAGCCAAACAAATAGCAACTCTATCCACAAGAGAGAGAGTATGACTTTTGGAGTCATACCCTCACTAATTGCCCCCCTTGGCACGGAATATAACACGTCAGAAACGTGATTACAACACCACATGCATCACAGGTGCATGGTATGCCGTTGTTCCAGACGATAATACGGCTGCAGAGCGAAACCAATATTTAGTCAACGGAGTCAGTCCGACTAACTCGGTCGAAACTTTCACAGATACCGTTGCAGTAGTCCAGTCGCTATCAGCAGCAGCAGGTGTATCACCGATGCAATATTGCCAGATGTACGATTTGGCACTATCAACCTTTTGACGACGCAAAGCCACTGTGCCCGATTTGTCGCCCAATTCTACACTAAATTCAGGTCGTGAACTAGGTGTAGCCTGTTTTGCCAGATTGAAACCTGCATTTAAAATCACTGCGCCATCGCCATCGGCTATACGATCGACGTATTTCGCCATTTTGCGCATCAAATCGTCCCACTCTGCTTCTGTTTGGTGCATCAGAGCGGTTGCCTCTTTACCGCCGCTTAGAGATAAAATACTGCGCTGCTCCAGCAATTCGTTTTTTGCATCGATGTCTGCCAATGCGACATCGGGATTGCCAAATCTCGCGTTGTTGGTCATCTTAAGGACAACATTACGACCAAATTCACCCTTTTGTACAATTGGCAGGCGTGTGAAATCAAATACTACTTTTTCTTTTTTCATTGTTTGTTACTTTTTTTTGGTT